>JBDKSF010000071.1 GCA_039680785.1 Candidatus Cloacimonas sp. | reverse complement strand
CGGGCAATATTTATAACTTCAGAAACAATCACACCGGCATCACCAACGAGGGATCTACCCGGTTCCAAAATGATATCTGGCAGATTATCGCCAAAATCCTCTTGAATAAAACGCTGAATTTCAGTGGCATATTCTTCGATAGAAAAAGTGGGATCTACATAATTGGCAGGAAAACCTCCTCCGATATTAATCATTTGTAGCTCTATTCCTTCTTCGGCAACGGCATCAAAGAGATATTTACAACGCGCCACGGCATCATCCCACTGGCCTATGTCTCTTTGTTGAGAACCAACATGAAAAGAAATTCCCCAAGGGAGCAAATCCATTTTAGCCGCTTGGACAATTAAATGGTAAATAGTATCGGGGTGAGAACCAAATTTACGCGATAAAGGCCAATCCGCACCTGTCCCTTCTGTTAAAATCCGGAATAAAACCTTTGATCCGGGAGCATATTTTGCTAAATTATTCAAATCAAGCTGGCTATCCGTAGTGAAAAAACGCACTCCTTTATCGTAGAAATACTTGATATCGCTAACTTTTTTGATGGTGTTGCCAAAACTTAAACGAGAGGGATCAATGCCTAAACGCAAAACCTGATCCAGTTCACGAGGGGAAGCAAGATCAAAATTAGCGCCCAAATCTGCCAATAATAAAATAACTTCATCCAGCGGATTAGCTTTCATAGCATAGAATATTTTGTAATTGGGCATACATTTTTGCAATTCTAAATATTTACTGCGAATTGTATCCAAATCCACAATTAAACAGGGAGTAGGTAAATTCTCCGCGAATGCCTGAATTTTTGCAAACCGCCTTTCGTCCATAAAGCGAGCGATGTTAAAGGTGTATTGCTCTTTATACAATGTTTTGTCCTCTTATGTGTTATTAAGTTTTCCCTTAAAATCAGTAAGGCAATTCGTGTCAAATAGTATTTGGCATTTTAGCTGTTTGCATTACTTTAAAATATAATAAGCTTGTTGAAACGAAAAGCAAGATAAAATCTCTGTGCAGAATTTCTCTACCAGCATCGAAAGAAAAATATGGCTCTTTAAAAAAATATGGGAATACCAAAAGTATTTTTTCATTGACAGAAATTGTGTTTATGGAACAGTATAAAATAAGAGTATTATAACCAAACCAAGAGGAGTTGGACTTATGAAATCGGTGAAACTGGCTATCTTCTTTATAATTGGCATTGCATTTATTACGAGTGATATTTATGGTCAGATTAGTCAACCAGAAGAACAAAACAATACTAATCCCGTAAATACAGTGAACCCTTATCTGGAAGGAGCAGCAGCAGGTAAAGCAGATGCGAAAGGAAATATAGTTTACGGATTTGGGGGATTTTTTTGTGGAGTACTTGGTGTATTAGGAGCTGCTATATCTGATCCTCAACCAGAACCAATGAAAGTTAATTATTTACTACAGACCAAAGGCAGTGATTATGTTACAGCATATACTACTGCATACACTAAAGCATCTCATAAGCTTAATTTAACCTATTCTGCAGTAGGTTGTGGAGCAAGAATTCTCATTTCTGCAGCTTTATATGTATCTATAATTAATACGATTGCGTCAGAGGATGATGATGATTATTATAAGAATCAGAGAAAGATTATTGTTTCAGTGCCACTTAAAAATCCTGCTCATTCTTATTGAAATATTCACCAATTATACAATTTTGAGTGCTGAGAATATGATGAAGAGCCCTGAATCTAATCCAAAATTCTCATCCTCATCTACAAGTTCCTCAATCGTAATCAGTTATTATCAGAAATTCATTTCGCCGACCTACGGGCAAAGATGTATGATGTTTCCAAGTTGTTCTCATTATACAGCGGACAGTATTCAAAAATACGGGATCTTTAAAGGAATTTTAAAAGGGACGGACAGGATTATGCGATGCGGATTAGACCTTCAATATTACCCTTCTAAATATATAGATATGAGGAAATATTATATAGATTTACCGGAAGAGGGCATTGGAGATAAGGATAGATGAAATATTGGTTGGCAATAATAGGAATATTGTCATTTTCTTTTCTATCGGCACAAGTAAATTTTGCGGATTCACTTTTTGCCAAGCAAGAATACTATCGTGCCATTACTGAATATCAAAGGTCCTATTACAATGATGGAGATAAAGATTATTGCCACTTTATGATTTGCAATTGTTATTGGTTGGGGGCAGATTATAATGGCTTGATAGAATACCTTAAAGGATGTTCCGATCCAATTGACCATATTTATTATTCCTTTGCCCATCTAAAAATTAACCGACCTGATTTGGCAGTGATTTTGAATGATAGTTTAGCCAATCCTATGCAAAAAACTCTTTATTGTTTAAGCAGCAGTTATCTGGGCAGGGAAAAAGAAGTGGAAGAAAAGCTAAAGACAATAACTGAAAGAGAATATCAAGATATAAAGGCAAAACTAAATAAACTGAATCAGGAAATGAAAGAGCAGCATTATAAATCTCCTTATCTGGCAGGTGGCTTAGCTATTTTTCCGGGTCTCGGTTATGCTTATGCAGGAGCATTGCAGACCTCAATTTCCGCCTTTATTACAAATCTCTTAATTTGGGGATCAGTATTTGAATTGGGGAAAAATGAATTATATTTTAGTTCAGCAGCTTTAGCCGCAGTGGGCACAGGTTTCTATCTGGGTAATATCTATGGATCGGTAAATTTTGCAGCACGAAGGAATAATAATAAGCGAAAGAACATAATTGACAAGCAGTTGGATGTTTTCTTTGACGAACTAATAAAAGTGGAAAGCAGATAGAACTTTATGAACATAAACTCTGAGTTTAGGGAAGAATATGCAAAATAAAACTTGTGTGGCAGTCGGAATCAGCGGAGGGATTGATTCCGCTATGACTGCCTATTTATTAAAAGAAAGCGGTTATAGAGTAATTGGCATCACTATGCAGACCTGGGATAAAAACATAGCAATGGAAAAAGTGATGAAAAGTGGTTGTTTTGGTCCCGCTCAAGAAGAAAGTATTCGTGCCGCTGCCATTTTATGCCAAAAATTGGGTATAGAGCATTATGTTATTCCTTTGCAGGAAGAATTTCAACAGAAAGTGATTAACTATTTTTGCCAGACCTATTTACAGGGAGAAACGCCTAATCCGTGTTTGGTTTGTAATGCCTATGTAAAATTTGCCTTATTACCCCAAAAAGCTAAGTTAATGGGGTTGGAATTTGACTATTTTGCCACTGGCCATTATGCTAAAATTGGTTATAATAACGAATTGCAACGCTACCAAATAAAAAGAGCAAGAGATAAAAATAAAGATCAGTCCTATTTTCTGGCTTTTTTGTCGCAAGAGCAATTGGCAGGAACTCTTTTTCCGTTAGGGGATTTTACAAAGCCGGAAATAAAAAAATTGGCTGCTGAAATTGGCTTTGGCGAACTTGTAACTCGTCAGGAAAGTCAGGATTTTTTACAAAGTTCAGATTTGGCAGTGCTCTTTAAAGCGGATGAATATCAGCAGGGAGAAATTGTAGATATAAATGGAAAATTTATGGGAACGCACAAAGGCATAATAAATTACACTATTGGCCAGAGAAGAAATTTGGGCGTAAGTGGTTTGCCTGAGCCCTATTATGTTCTGAAAATTGATGCCACAAAAAATAGAATTGTTTTGGGGACTCAGAAATATCTCTACAAAAATCGCTGTAACGCGACAGGAATGAATTGGGTTTCCATTTCTGCACCGGAAAAACAATTTAACGCCAAAGCCAAAATAAGACAGCAACATACACCCGCCGATTGTATTGTAACACCAATAGATGATAAGAATATAGAAGTGGTTTTTGCCAAACCGCAACTTTCCATTACCCCAGGGCAGGGCTTGGTTTTATATGAAGAGGATTTACTTTTGGGAGGGGGATTTATAGCACTTTCCAATAATGAGGATGCAGAATATAATGCTTTAGAGGGTTTTAGAAGTTAAGAGGTTTACGATCTTTTAATAGCTTGATAGTTTGTTTGTTGTGAGTGCAAAGTTCAAAGTGCAGGGGTTCAAAGTGCAAAGTTATTTTGTTAGTAGTTATTTAGTAAATCTGTGAAATACATTAAAGGAAGAACGAAATCTCGTCGTTCCCCTTACAAACGAGTTATCAAGTTTCCGCCTTATTCTATGATGGCTTGATAGTTTGTTTGTTGTGGTTGACGAGGACGTCAACCCTCCATTATTTTTACGCCGGGTTAAAACCCGTCGCTAAAATCTGTCGTCCCGATGGGACTTTTTTAACTGTTTTTATTTTCGCCGGGTTAAAAACCCGTCGTTAGTATGTATCGTTCCTGACGGAACTTTAAAAATCCTCTAAATCCTTTAATCCTAAAATCCTTGTTTCTAAAATATAGCTCTAACATCCTTGTTTCTAAAGCTGTAAACCTATAATCCTTGTTTCTAAAATCAAATCTGCGTCATCAGCGTCATCTGCGTGAACTAAACCTAAAATCCTTGTTTCTAAAGCTAAATCTGCATAATTTGCATAAATAATTTTCGGTGACTTCGGTGGCTAAATACTTTTCTAAAATACCTGTTTCTAAAATATAGCTCTAACATCCTTGCTTCTAAAGCTACATCTGCATAATCTGCATAAATAATTATCGGTGACTTCGGTGGCTAAATACTTTTCTAAAATCCCTGTTTCTAAAATCAAATCTGCGTCATCAGCGTCATCTGCGTGAACTAAACCTAAAATCCTTGTTTCGAAAGTGATAAACCCGCAATCCTTGCCTAATTAGTTATGGTAGAGTTGCGGTGCTGCTGCTTAGGCAAAACCCAATGATCAGCACCATAGCTCCACGGTTGCTAATTAGGCAAGGATAAAAAAAGAATAGCGGGAAAATTATCCCGCTATCTATATAACATTTTTGGGGCAAGTTACTTTTTACTGCATAATTTTAGGGTCTTTCCACGGAGGATGCTTGCAGCATTTACCCCCTCGGAATTGGGTAAGCCCTTTGATTTTGCCGGGGAAAAGTATGCCAGCAAAAAAGTTCTAATCGGCATTTACCTGTAATGATTGGATCAATTTTGCTTGGATATCCGGCTTTTCGGTTAAATCGCTGCTAAGCAAAAAGTCCTTTCTTTGCTGGAATCTATCTTTAATTAAAGCAATATACTTATCGTAGTTGCTCCGCAAAGCGGAATTATACTTATCGTAATAACCGGGTAAAATTGCCTCAACCGATTCCTGGGTAGGAATCATCGCTCCGGGAAGTAATTTCCAAGGTTCCCATTGTAATTTTTCCATTAAGACCGCGGTTTGCAGAGTGAGAGAAGTATTTAGAGGAATGGGTTCAAGGATGTCATCGGATTCTTTCCAGTAGCCACGCGAATTGAAACAGTAAAAATCGGCGCCAGTATCAGCTACATTCAAAAATGCTTCCACATCGCGATAGAGTTCATACACCCTAAAAGGATTGGCAAAAGGTTCAAAAACGAGCTTATTCAGTTCTTCTTCGGTGACATTTTCGGCACGATTGCGCTGGGTCATTAAGGCAGCTCCCATCGCGATTGCCAGATATTTATTTTCCAATCGTAAAACTGGAGGCAATACAGAATCCTTCATTAACCAGACCAACGCTTTGGGAAAAGCACAACGGTTTACATATTTTCCCAAGAGAGAGCGATCAAACAATGCTCTGCCATTGGAATTGCGGATGTCTTGTCCGTAAGGAATAAGCTTGCCATTTACATCTAAAACGGTATGATTCATTAAAGTTAAAGTATATTTCCAGTCCGGATGATCCACGGTGCGGCTATCGGTTTTATCAAATAAAGTGGGCTCCCAAACACGGCAGAGTTTATTTTCCAAATCAATTTGGAAGGCATCATCGTGTAAAACAACCTTGGAAAAGCCATCAGGCAAGGTTCCTGCATTATCTGCATTATTGGTGTGGCTGGATTTTCCCGTTCCGGAAAGTCCGTAAAAGGCGATTGACCTTTTGCCTAATTTGTGGTATTCAGGGTTTTTACAAGTGCTAAAATCAATTTCTTTAATGCCACCATGGCAAGCAGCCATTCCGATTCGGATGCCGGAAGTCCAAGCAAGAGTTAAAGTTCCCTTTTTGCGTTCTCCGAAATAACGCATCCCAAGGTTGACCATTACATTGTGTTTTTCATCCACCAAAGCCAGTTGGGGTGCGCCAACATTGTTATAATAGGCGTCGTTGCAAGTCCATTCATTAAAAGCAACTAAAATAACATCCTGAATTGGAAGCTTGGGACTTGCTTCATATTCTTCCGCCAGCGATTCATAAGGGGCAAAATTCAACAACCAAAAATACAGATTGGCAGCATCGCTTTCAGTGGTTACAAAAGTGGCTTTCAGCATTAAATCCTTATCCATACCCAAAATGGCTTCGGCTTTGATGAGCGGATAATGCTGCATTTGCCATACGGCTTCCCGAAAGTCACTCTCCAGCTTATTTTTAAGCGAAGGATTTACCCGATTGTAAAACCTGCGTGCTTTTGCGGTTCTACCTATGATATTGCCGTGACAATCGTTAATAACTTTGGCATCTTTCGGAAGCTGGTGAAGTTTAACAAATTCCGGATACATCGGCAAATCGGTAACAGTTACGCCGGGCTGATTTTTTGCCAGTTCGTATGCCTCCCGGATATTTACCTTGCGGACTAAATGGTTATTCATCAAGGTTTCGGCAATAGCTCGGATAGGAGACATTTCTTTCATATTGGAATAATATTCCACACTGCTTTTGCTCGCCATTTGTTCCTCCCTATATGGCTTAATTTATCTTACTAAATTCTATGCTAACCCTAAAATATATATTAAATGATATTCAATTCTTTGCCAATGATTTCAAATTTCTCTAAGGCCATATCTAATTGGTCTTTAGTATGCGTTGCCATAAAAGAGGTTCTGATTAAACAAGAATTGGGTGGAACAGCGGGTGGAACAACTGGATTGATAAAAACACCCTCTTCGCCTAAACGACGCCACATAGTGAAAGTTGTCGTCATATTGCCAATATGTAATGGAACCACGGGCGTGCAACTGTCTCCAGTATTATAACCCATTGCCTTGAATTCTTTTAGCATATAATTTGTAATTTCCCAAAGCTTGGCTATGCGTTCCGGCTCTTCTTTCATAATTTTTAGCGCCTCCAAAACGCTGGCAGTGGAGGCAGGAGGAAGAGATGCGGAAAATATTAAAGCTCTGGATTTGTGTTTTAAATAGTGAATAAGCGCTTCATCAGCAGCAATGAAACCACCAACGGAAGCCAATGATTTACTAAAAGTGCCCATAATGAAAGCGGTTTTATCAGTTAAACCAAAATGATTTACAGATCCGGCGCCCTGATTTCCCAAAACACCTAAAGAATGTGCTTCGTCAACCATAACCTCGGCATTGTATTTTTCTGCCAATTCTATAATTACAGGTAGATTGGCAATATCCCCTTCCATCGAAAAAATGCCATCTACAACAATAAGGGCATTTTTACCTTTAATTTCTTTTAATACCCTTTCTAAAGAAGCCATATCGTTATGCTTAAAACGAAGCATTTTCCCTTCTGCCAGTAAGGCGCCGTCTATAATAGATGCATGATCGTATTTATCGGTGATCACAAAGTCGTTTTTACCAACCATAGTTGAAATACAACCTACATTTGCCTGATAACCAGTAGGATAACAAATTGCAGCTTCTTTGCCGACAAATTTTGCTAATTCGTTTTCCAGCTCGATGTGAATATCTAAAGTCCCGTTTAGAAAACGACTGCCAGCGCAACCACTGCCATATTTTTGGATGGCATTGATGGCTGCTTCTTTTACGCGCGGATGATTTGTTAGCCCCAAATAGCTGTTGGAACCCATCATCAACATTTTTTTCCCGTTGCAGATTACTTCTGTATCCTGCTCGGAAGTTATTTCTCTGAAATATGGATAATAGCCCATAGCCATAACTTTGCGGGCATCCGTAAATTTATAACATTTATCCAGTAAGCTCACCTTTACCTCTTTTAGATTATTTGAAAGTTCTTCAGATTATTATACAAGACCTTAACCAAGTTGTATG
>JBDKSF010000070.1 GCA_039680785.1 Candidatus Cloacimonas sp. | reverse complement strand
TATTATAGGGGTCTTGTTCAGTTAAACTCCAACCGGAGGTTTGACTGTGAGTTCTTAAAGCCATTGATTTAGGATTCTTTGGATTGAACTGCTTGATTATTTTTGCCCATAATACTCTGGCTCCTCGTAATTTTGCCACTTCCATAAAATAGTTCATTCCCTCTGCCCAAAAGAAAGAAAGGCGGGGAGCAATAACATCAATGTCCAAACCAGCTTTAAGAGCAGTGCGAACATATTCCAAACCATCTGCTAAAGTATAAGCCATTTCCAAATCAGCAGTTGCTCCCGCTTCATGCATATGATATCCGGAAATACTGATGCTATTGAATTTGGGCATATTTTTGGCAGTATAGCTGAAAATATCGGCAATAATTTTCATTGAAGGTTCGGGAGGATAGATATATGTGTTGCGCACCATATATTCTTTCAGAATGTCATTTTGAATTGTTCCATTCAGTAATTCAGGTTTCACACCTTGTTCTTCCGCTGCTACAATGTAAAATGCCATAATCGGAATAACGGCTCCGTTCATTGTCATTGAAACACTCATTTTATCCAAAGGAATCTGATCAAACAGAATTTTCATATCCAGGATGGAATCAACCGCCACTCCTGCTTTTCCAACATCTCCAATTACCCGGGGATGGTCTGAATCGTAACCTCTATGAGTTGGCAAATCAAAAGCAATGGACAGTCCTTTTTGGCCCATAGCCAAATTTCTGCGATAGAATGCATTACTTTCTTCCGCTGTGGAAAAACCGGCATATTGTCGAATTGTCCAAGGTCTTTGAACAAACATTGTAGGATAGGGACCTCTTAAAAAAGGTGGTAAACCAGATAAATAATCCAAATGTTCCATATCCTCTAAATCGGTTTTGGAAAAGAGGGGCTTAACATCTATCTGTTCATTGGTTTTCCAATTATTACGCAGTTCTATTTCTGCTTTCGGATAAGCACTAAAATCGGGTTTTATTTTACTGAAATCAGGGTTCTTCATTTAATCACCTCCATTTGTTTTGCCAAATCTCGTAAAGTGGCAACTAAATCCGCTTTGAGGTGAATGAAACATTTGATGCCTGCCTTTTTGTAGTCCTCAATTTTATCAACTGGATAACCAGCTAAAATGATAATTCTATTTGGTAGCTTAGCACAAATTTCTGGAACCAAAGTAAGATAATTTTCATCTGTGGAACAGATACAAAAAGCATTGGCACCAGATTTTTCCGCTTGTAGGATTGCTTCTTCAACTGTGGTGAAGCCATTGGGATTAATAACTTCCAAAGTGCTTACTTGAAAGAAATTGAGAGCAAAATCCGCTCGGGCTTTGAACTCCGAGAGAGTTCCCATATTAAGCAAAAATATCTTCTTATTGCCATTACTTTGCTCAATTTGCTTTCTCAGGTCTTCCACTTCTTCCACGGCTCTATGTTTTGGTAAAGGTCCTTTAGGGTTGATAAATTTTGCTTGATTACTTATTTCTACTTTATCAGAAGCTAATAAGAAAGATTTTTGAGCTTCGGAAATTACCTTTTCCTCAGGATTGGCAAACATATTGATACCTACAAAGATGTCTTTTCGTTTATTGACTTTATCTATTCTTTGCTTTGCTATGGTTGCAATACTATCATTTATATAGCCAGAACTAATACACTCCAACATCCCACCCTTGCTTTCCATTTCTTGCATCAGAGCCCAGGATTTATTAGCCAGTTCATTGGTAAGCCATTCTATATAATAACAACCACCGGCAGGATCAATCACCTTGTTGAAATGTGCTTCTTCTTTCAATATATTTTGTTGATTTCTTGCCATACGAGAAGAAAACTCATCTGGCTGAGCAATAAGTTCGTTAAAACAACTAATTTCCAAACTATCAACTCCGCCTATAACACCAGCAAAACCTTCCGTGGCTGTTCTTAAGACATTTACATAGATATCATAAATTGTCTTGTTAAATTTTGCTGTCTTTCCGTGAATCCACACTTTTTGCAAATCCTCTTCCCCACCGAATGCCTTAATCATCTCAGACCAAAGTAAACGGAAAGCTCGCACTTTGGCAATTTCCAGAAAGAAATTGGAGCCGAGAGAAAGTTTCACTTGAAACAAAGGTGCCAGTTCTTCAATAGCCAAACCTGCATTCTGCAAATATTTAAGATAAGAGATAGCGGTTGCTAAAGCATAAGCCATTTCTTGAACAATAGAAGCACCCGCGGATTCATAAATAGTGGCATCTATACTGAAAATGCGGTTTTGGGGCATATTTTTGCTATTCCACTTTACAATATCTGTCACTTGTGCCCAGCATTCTTCCAAAGTATTTGGTAAGTATCCTTTCTCTGCTAATTCACCGATAAAATCAAAGCCAACACCTGTTTGTAGGGATAATAAATCAATGTTTTGTTTATTAGCATACTGTGCAAAGGTCTTAAGTATGTCTAAATTTTCCATTTCAAGCTGGATAAATAGAGGAGCAGCTTTTATGTCTATATCTTGTAGCAGTGTTTCCCAATCAGTAACATTATGAATCTTTACTCCAGTGTAGGGATAATTACTTGATAAAGAGATATTTACCGCAGTTAAGCCCTGGTTTAATTCCTTCCGTAACATTGTGTTTAATAACTTAAGATCAGATTCAGTATGATTTTGGGCAACTAACCAGCCCTCCGTTAAAAAACGAACAGGATCATTACCACGCACGAAAGGTGTATTACCGGGTTGACTTTCAGGAAAAGAAATTTTTTCAATATCTTCTTTTCGATATATTGGTTGAAGAGTTATACCTTCATAAGTTACAGTTTTCATTACCTTATCAAAATCAGCGCCTTTTAGTCCGTCTTTAACAGCTTGTAGCCATTCTGCATAATCTGGAGGAGGAAAATCCTTCAGCAGGTTCAATTTTGGTTCACTATCCACTATATTCTCCTTTGTTTTTCTATCATATCTTACTTTATAATTTCATAATTGGGGTTCACTAAAATATCAAACTTCTTCTTGCCTACTAACCGATCTTGGCATAATAGTTCACAGTTAAAAGAAGTCAGAGCTAAATGAACCTTATTGCTATGTTAGTCCGCAATAAATTTTAGCTCTATGTTCCTATTCTTTTAACAATGCCTGCACTGGCTTCATTCCATAAGGTGAGCCCTGTTGAATGGCATCAAGAATTGCACCCCCACCAGTAAAGAAATAGTAAGAGGGGTCATTTTGTGCCTTGGCAAAGATACCTGGCAGATATTCTTTAAAATCCTGAATGGTATCTCCCCCACCAAAGAGTTTATTTGCCTGCTTGCATTGATTGATCAGTGAATACATAGCCATTGTGCCTTCCGGATATAAAGTGGAATAACCCATCACAGCATTTACAAAAATAGTTCCTGCTTCCAGGAAAACATTTTTTATATTTTCCTGGGCAAAGTTATCTTCGGCTATATCCAAGATGTAGTTCAAGTTAGTTCCCGCTGGCAATAATTGAACATTATGCTTTGCCGTATTCTGTCTAATTTCCATTCCCTCATTTTCTACTATTATTGGCAGTTCTACAATTTTAGCTAAATAATCTTTGCTCTCGCTTAAGAATTGGCCTGCTGATTTAATATCTTCTGGTGTAACACCTTCAATTTGAATATTATATTTGCAGCAAAGATAAGCATTATACAGAACTCCACCCAAGATTAGCTTGTCAGCAATCTTAATTAACGAAGAAAGAGGCCCTATTTTAGTATCAAATTTGGCTCCTGCAACAATTGCCACAAAAGGATGTTTGGGCTCGAAGACCTTATTGAGATTGCTAATTTCTTTCTGCAAAAGTAAACCCGCATAAGCCGGAAGATATTTTGCAATATTATAAGTAGTGCTATGTGCTTGCCAAGAACCAAACGCATCATTAATATAAACATCGGCAAATTTAGCTAAGCCCTTTGCCAATAGGTCTGTGGCATCGTCTTTTGTTTCTTCACCTTTAAACCAACGTGTATTGGGAAGATAAACGAAGTCAGTTTCTCCTTTTTTAAGTGATTCAACGGCTTTACCAATCGGATTTAAATTTGTAATCCCAACATTATCTTGGGGTATGCAATCAGGAATTAATCCTTCCAGCTGAAATTTTTGTTTTAGATACTGCACGATTGGAACAACTGAATCTCCGTCTGAAATGTTAATTGAACCTGTTTTTTTATCAAATGGCCTGCCTATATGTGTCATCAGAATAGGTAGCCCACCTTTTCGATAAATATGCAGTAAAGTAGGAATGGTAGCATCAATGCGCATTGTGTCTTTAATGACGCCATTTTTCACTACATTATGGTCCATTCTGACTAAACAGATTCTATTTCTTAAATCGGCATCCAACATATTAGCAATTTTGCTCATTTTTTGTCTTCTCCTTTTCCAAAGAAATAGTATTAAGATAATAGCTTAGGACTATTATTCATTTCGTTATCACTGACAGGTTTTGTATATCTCCCATAGCAGCCAAGGCAGCATAAGCATAGGTCTCAAGTATAAGCTATTTTGTTTCCGGATGAAAGCCAACTGGTTTGTTATCCTGTTGGCCATAAATTTTAATTTCGCCAAATTGGTTTTCGTATGATTCAATGTTCTTTTCCAGAATTTGCATCAGTTGTTTTGCATGCGAGGGAGTCATCAGAACTCTTGTATAAATTCTGGCATCGGGAATTCCGGGTAGAACGCGACCGCAATCCATAATAAACTCGGAAGGAGAATTAGTGATAACAAAGAAATTAGCATAAGTTCCTTCGCCGACCTTTTCATCGATCTTGATCTGCAATTGGTTTTGAGGAGGTTGAGTAGCCATTTTGGTCTCCTTTTTTTTATATAGTCATTTAATTTATCTCTATTTTATCAGATGCATTTTTGTCAATTAAAATGAATGCATTGAGTATGCAATTTCCCCATATAAGCTATGCTATTCTTCAAAGAAAGCTTTAACGAAAGGAACGGCTTTGAAAGGCATTAAGTCCTCAATTCCTTCTCCCACGCCCAATAGTTTTACTGGTAGTTTTAAGTTATGTTTCAAGTTAAAAATTATTCCTCCTTTGGAGGTTCCGTCATATTTAGTTAAAGCAATACCAGTTAAATGAATTGCTTTATCAAAATTATTGGCTTGGGAAATGGCATTTTGTCCGGTTGTAGCGTCTATTACTAAGATAACTTCATTAGGGGCTTCAGGAATTAGTTTTTTTATAGTGCGATCAATTTTGCTTAGTTCTCGCATTAAATTATCTTTTGTATGTTGCCTGCCGGCGGTATCGATTAAAACAACATCATAATTATGTGCAAGGGCAGATTTTATTCCGTCATAAATTATGGCTGCAGGATCGCTATCGGGTTGAGAACGAACAATGGAAACTCCGGCTCTTTCTGCCCAAATAGCAATTTGTTCAATTGCTGCGGCGCGAAAAGTATCTCCGGCAACGATTAAGACCTTCTTTCCCATTTGGGAAAATTTGTAGGCAACTTTTCCGATAGTAGTAGTTTTTCCTGTTCCATTTACACCCACAAACAGAATTACATAAGGTTTAACCGGTGGATCAACAAAAAAATCGGGATTATTTTCATCTTCAGCGAGCAATATATCTCGCATTACATCGTTAAGATAAATCTGAGCAATTTCAGGGTCTGTAACTTTATCTTTTTTCAGCATTTTTTGAAAGCGTTCGAGGATTAGATCGGTTAATTCAATTCCAGTATCGGAGCGAAGTAATATTTCTTCAATCTCAGAGATCATATCCTCATCTAAAACCTTTCTTTTTTTTACGGCATCATTTAGTTTGCCCATAAAACTGCTATTGGTTTTGGAGAGTTTCTCCTTCAGATTTTTAACTATATTCAGCAAATCAGCTTCTCCTTATCAATTATTGTTATTGACATTCTCTATGGATGCGTTAAATTTGTATTATAGGTATTGAAGTCAACATAAATTTGTTTTCACTAAGCGGAGATACTTAGATAATCTAATATAAATGAAGGTTTTAAATGGATAACACGAAATTATTGCCCAGGCATTTGACACTGTTATTTTTCCCCATAGCAGTGGCAATTTTAGGGGGTATACTTTTTTCCGGCAGTTTCGGGGATTTTACTAACAATTGGTCAGGCAGAGGCATAAGTCAAGCAGAGTTATATTTAGCCGTCAGTTTTTTTATAGGCGCACTTGCTTTGGCTAAATTATGTTTCCCTAAATTGCTAATTTGGGGTTTACTTGTTTTTCTACCGTTATTTTATGGGGTATTAATGATAGTTCGTTTGGGTTCGCAAATTAATTTCATCCTGCTATTCTTGTTAAATCTAATTTGTGGATTCTTACTATGGCTGATCTTAAACTTTACTTATTTTTCCAAATTAATGATAAGAGTGCGCACATTATTGTTTTCTTTGGTTTCAGCTCTGGTTTTGGGAGAATATTTAAATCTTTTGATGGTATTACTAAAGCAACCCAATGCTCTGAACACTTTTCTGGACTTTTTTCTGAATTCATTGGTATTATTTATTTTTATCGGCGTAGGTATCTCATTGGCAAATTTAATCATTGTTCGAAAGGATGTTCAAGAGATAAGAAAAGAGACGAAAGAGGACGATACGGAAGATGATTTCTGATCGAGATTATTTTGTAATTGAGCCCCAATGCGATTCGCACAAACAATTGTTATGCCTCAATCCCCAAGATATATTTCATAATTCCCAGCCCCTTTTATTGGAAATCGGTTCTGGCAAAGGTGAATTTATTTCTCGCTTTTCCTTATTGCATCCGGAGTATAATTTCATCGGTCTGGAAGCGGCAGAAAAAAGAATAAACAACACTTTAAAAAAGCTAAATCCCGAGCAGAATAAAAATGTGCGATTACTGCATATATATGTAGATGCCAAGATCAACCAACTTTTCCCTCCGGAATCTATTTCCGGGGTCTTTATACAGTATCCTGATCCCTGGCCCAAACGGAAGCATCATAAACGGCGTCTTATTCAACAGAATTTTTTAAGCTCTCTCTCGCTTATCTTAAAACCAATGGCACCGGTTCAAATTACAACGGATAATAGTGATTATGCCACTTGGATTGTAGATGAATTTTTAATGCACTCTGCCTTTATCTCCGTTTACGAAGAACCGCTTATGAAACATTCACCTTTTGAAAGTCACATAATAACTTGGTATGAAACCGAGCAGAGAAATCAGGGTTTTGAACCTCAATATATGCTTTTTAAACGCATACAGGAGTAAAACAAAATGAAATACGAATTCAGCCATAATTATGAAATCAATAAAATGTTAAATAGCGTAGTGGAAAATATCACCAATTTGGCAGAAGAACAATTAATGCACATCAAACGTTTAACTCGCATTGGGGAAGCACTTTCTTCCGAAACGGACTTGGATAAAATTTTCGATATGATTTTGGAAGAAGGAATTTCTTTTACCAGAGCAGATGCAGCAACGATTTATAAAGTAAACGAGGATGCCACCAAACTGGAATTTGAAATTGTTTATAACGCTACTTTGAACTTAAGGAAAGGCGGAACAAGAGGTCCTATCAATTGGAAAAGCATTGATCTTTACAATGAAGATGGAACGCCTGTTACCAATAAAATAGTGACCAATGTTTATCATAACAAGCACAGTTTGTGTTTTGACGATGTTTATGAAGCTGACGGCTATGATGTAAGTGGTACCATCAAAACCGACAAGGAAAATAACTACCGCTGTAAATCAATGTTAACGATACCTTTGAAGAACCATGAGGATAGGGTTTTGGGCGTAATTCAATTCATTAATGCCCAGGATGAAGAGGGAAACATAATTTCCTTTACCGAAGAACACAAGGCAATGCTTTCTTCCCTTTCCTCACAAGCTGCCATTGCTTTATCCAATAAAAAGTTAATTCAGGACTTGGAAGAATTATTGAATCAATTTATTCGTTCCATTGCCGGAGCAATTGAAAGAAAATCAAAATATTCTTCCAATCATATCACCCGCGTAGCTTTATTAACGGAAATGATCGCCAATAAGATCAATGAAGCGGGAGATAAATATTTTCCAGGACGCAAGTTTAGTGAAAATGAACTGAAAGAACTTTCAATGGCTGGCTGGATGCATGATGTAGGTAAAATTGTAACTCCCGAAGCAATAATGGATAAAAGCACAAAATTGGAAACAATTTGTGATCGCATTGAATTGGTAAAATTGCGTTTGGAAAAATTGGATTTGTTTTTATCTTACCTGCAAATAAAATTAAGCGAAGCGGATTTTGCTCTTTTTATACGGCAGCATATTGATCCCGAGCTTGAACCCAAGGAGTTTCACAACTATCTTACCCAGACCATTGAGTTTCTTATCGATGTGAATGTAGGCAAAGAATTTGTGGATAAAGCCGATTTGGCAAGAGTGGAAAAGCTGGGAAAAATAGATTTTGAATATGAAGGCAAGCGTTATTTCATTTTTACGGACGACGAGAAAAAGAATATGATGATTAGTGGCAGAGGAACTTTTACCCCAGAAGAAATGAAAATAATGCAAGACCATGTTGCCATTACTTGGGAAATGCTTTCTCAACTTACTTTCCCCAAGAAATACGAAAATGTGGCTTTTTATGCTTCCACTCACCATGAAATGCTGAATGGTAAGGGCTATCCCAAGGGCTATTCTGCCGAACAATTACCTTTACAATCCCGCATTTTAGCTGTGGCAGATGTTTTTGAAGCATTAACCGCTGCCGACAGACCCTATAAAAAAGCCAAGACCTTAACGGAATCACTTACCATTATTGGTTTTATGGTTAAAGATGGCCAACTGGATAAAGACCTGGTGGATTTCTTTTTAGAGAGCGGATTATATTTGGATTATGCCAAACGCTTTATGTATAAAGAAAATATAGACGAAGTGGATATCAACGCCATAAAAGCAAAATATGCTACGCAATGACCATTGACTTATTTTCTCAACCCTTACTTTATTTAGCTCCTTTAGCTGGATTTTCCGAACCTCCTTTTCGTCAAATTTGTAAACAGTGGGGGGCTGAGGTCTTAGTAAGCGAAATGGTTAGCGCCGATGGCTTAATCAGAAACGCGGCTAAAACTTTACAATATACTGTGTTTGAGGAATCAGAACGGCCTTTTGGCATCCAGATTTTTGGCAGTGATCCCAGAATAATGGCACAAGCCGCTGAATCTTTACTACCTCTAAAACCCGATTTTATCGATATTAATATGGGCTGCCCAGTGAAAAAAGTAATTAGAAGAGGAGCTGGTTCGGCGTTAATGAAAAATCCTTCCCTGGCAGAAAAAATAGTGAAAGAAGTGAAAAAGGCACTGCAAAATTGCCTGCCCCTAAGCGTTAAATTTCGCAGTGGTTGGGATTTGCGGAATCTGAATTATCTTGATTTTGGGTTAATGTTGCAAGATAGTGGAGCCGATTTTCTGTGTTTGCATCCAAGAACGGCAGTTCAAATGTTTTCTGGAATTAGCAATTGGGAACATATTAAAATCTTGAAACAGAATGTATCTATTCCAGTTATCGGCAATGGAGACATAAAAACACCGGAAGATGCCTTAAATATGCAAACGGAAACAAATTGTGACGGCTTGATGATTGGCAGAGGAGCATTAGGAAAACCCTGGCTTTTTGCCCAATGCCGGCAATTTTTACAAACGGGAACCTATAATCCCATAACCAAACAAGATATACTTAACACCATTATTTTGCAAATAGATAAAACCCTTCACTATAAACAAGAATACATTGCCATTCGGGAATTGCGCTCTCAACTTTGCCATTATACCAAAGGAATTTTAGGGGGGCCTGAATTGCGTAATGAAATCAATCACGCTGAAAGCACTACAGCACTTAAAGAGATATTTCTGAAAGGTCTTCCATTATAACGGAATAATTCCATACCTCTTCAAGACAAAAGCGCTGATTGCCTCCAGCCATCAGTAATGCACCATTTAGATTTACTATCCAATCACAATGTGACTTTTGCTTACATCATCAAGTTATATTCCAGTTACAATTCCCTAACATTTCTCTTATGAGATTACTGAAGTGTTAGGGAAGTGTAAGAGAGTTGTAACACAATCAACTATGTTACAAGTAGATACGCTTGTGCTAATAACAAAAGAAAGAAACAGGGCACAAAGCAAGTAAAATCAAGTTATTTTAGCGGAAAAATGAGTTCAGCAAAGCTGTTATTCTCGCATTCAGTATGTTATCTATATTGGTTTAATTGGCAAGATATAGGTATAGTAGCATTCTTATCTTGACACAAAGAAGGATTAAACGATATTTGTTCAACAAAATGTTATAGGATATAGGATATGCAAAGTGCAATAGTTTTAGTGAGTGGAGGAATGGATTCTCTGGTAACTGCAGCTTATGCAGCTGCGGAAAATGAAGAGGTCTATTTTCTGCATTTCAATTATGGACAGCTAACTGAAAAAAAAGAACTTGCCTGTTATAATGAACTGGCAAAATTCTATCAACCGGTTCAAGCCAAAGTAATTGATTATCATTGGCTTTCTGAAATAGGCGGTTCTGCTTTAACAGATAGTAAAATACCTCTTCCGAAAGGCAAAATCTCCGCTGAAAATATTCCTGTAACTTATGTCCCTTTTCGTAATGCCACCTTTCTTTGTTCAGCTGTTGCCTGGGCAGAAGTAATAAAGGCAACGAAAATTTATATTGGTGCCGTGGAAGAAGATAGTTCCGGTTACCCTGATTGTAGAGAACTATTTTTTGAGTCCTTTGAAAAAGTTATTCAGACCGGAACCAAAGGTGCAATACCAATTAAGATAATAACTCCTGTTTTACATAAAAGCAAAGCGGAAATAGTGCAGGCAGGCATAAAACTTAATGCACCTTTTCATTTATCTTGGAGCTGTTATAGTGACAATGAAATTGCCTGTGGTGTTTGTGAAAGTTGCCTTTTGCGTAAAAAAGCATTTCAAGAAGCTGGTGCCATAGACCCTATTCCCTATCGTAAATAAGAAGTAAAAGAGATATTATGAAAAAGAACATTCTTATCATATTAACCGGCGGAACCATCTCAATGAAGGTTTCAGATCCGGATGGAGTAATTCCCGGAAACGAATTTGGCGATTTTTTACGGCAATTTCCTCAGCTCAATAGTGTTGCCAATGTTGATGTAATGGACTATTTAAATATTCCCAGCCCCTATATGACTCCGGAAATGATGTTTGAACTGGCAAAAATGATAGACCTGAAAATAATCGATTATGATGGAGTGGTTGTCACCCACGGAACGGATACTTTGGAAGAAACCGCTTTTTTATCCGACCTGGTTTTAACTACTCGCAAACCGGTAATTTTTACTGCAGCCATGCGTTCCGGAAATGAAATTGGCTTGGATGGTCCCCGCAATATAATTGGAAGTGTGAGAGTTGCCTGTCATCCTGACTCAATGGATAAAGGTGTTCTGGTGGTTATGAATGATGAAATTCATACGGCGCGCGATGTGGTAAAATCCGATACAGGTAAAATTGATTCTTTTATTTCCCCCGGTTATGGCCCAATCGGCATTGTAGATCCCGATAAAATTGTGTATCATAGAGCTTCTCTCTATCGTGAAAATGTGTGGACAGATCAATTGGATACAAGAGTGGAACTGATTAAAGCAGTAGCCGGTATGGATGATAAATTTATAAAATGCTGTATGCAAAATGAAGTTAAAGCAATTGTGATTGAGGCATTTGGACGCGGTAATCTGCCCAAAAGTTTGATACCTGTCATTGAAGAAGTCCTTGCCCAAAAAATTTTAGTTGTGATAACTTCCAGAACCTATACGGGAAGGGTCTTGCCAGAATATGGTTATGATGGAGGAGGAAAACATTTGGAATCCATTGGCTGTATTCTTGCCAGCGATATGAAAGGAGTAAAAGTTCGCTTGAAATTAATGGCTCTTTTCGGTAAATATCATGATGTAGATATAGTAAGGCGCTTCTTTATCCAAAGCTTGTTATGAAAATTGCCATATTAGGCCCCGCTCCTCCTTTTAGAGGTGGAATTTCTCGTTTTGCTTATGCTCTGGCAAAAGCATTTCTGGAATTGGGACATAATGTTCAATTCTATAATTTTTACAAACAATATCCTGCTTTGCTTTTCCCTGGAAAAGGGCAATTGGATCGGACTTTTCCCGAAAATGAATTTGAAAATTTGCGCCTTCTTATCCCTTGGTCTTTTAAAAGCTGGAAACTTACAATCAACGCACTGAAAAAATATAACCCTGATGTTATAATCGTTTCTTGGTTTTTGCCTTACTTTGCACCTGCTTACGGATATATTTTGAAGCGTTTAGCTGATCCAAACATAATTATTTTGGCACATAATGTTTCAGCTCACGAAAAATGGCCGGGAGAAAAACAACTACTGCAATATGTATTTAAACCAGCTACGAAAATAGTTACTTTAAGTAAAGCAACCCTTGATGAACTTCAGGCAAAATTACCTTTATTTATCTCTAAAAAAGGGGTCTTGGGGTTTCATCCCTGTTATGATTACAAGACAAACATAAATGATATATCCAACAAAACCAATACTTTGCTTTTTTTTGGTTTGATAAAGCCCTATAAAGGACTGGATGTTTTGCTGAAAGCAATGCCGACAGTCATTAAAGTGGTTCCCGATGCTAAATTAATCATCGCTGGTGAGGTCTATGGCAATAGTAATATCTATACAAGACAGATTCAAGAATTGGGTATAGAGAAAAATGTGGAAACCCATTTTCACTATATTGGCGATCCTGAAATTGCCCGTTTCTTTTCCGCATCCTGTTTGTGTATTTTACCTTATAAAAGTGCTTCCCAAAGCGGAGTTATAGCCACTTCCTATGGTTTTGGCGTTCCTGTTTTGGCAAGTGATATTGGTGGTTTGGGAGAATATGTTATAGATAACGAAACCGGTTATTTGGTTCCTCCTGCTAATCCTGAAGCTTTAGCGGAAAAAATAATTATCCATTTAAAACAGAAACCTGATATGAGCAAAGCCATAGCAGATTTTACCAAACGGTATTCTTGGAAAGCTCTGGCTGAACTATTGATTCAATAATGAACATATTGCTTCTCACTTATTATTTTCCTCCCTGTGGAGGTGCTGCCGTGCAAAGATGGATTCGCTTGATCAAAGCTTTGGATAAACAGGGAGTAAAGATTTATGTTGTAACAACTTTGGCAGGTGATTATCCTTATCTGGATGAAAGTTTGCTTTCTCAAATTCCTGCTTCGGTTAAAGTGTATCGCAGTAAACCAATCCGTTTTGGTAAATTTTGGCGCATTTTGGGACAAAAAGAATTGCCCTATGGTTCGCTGCAAAATAAAAAAAATGACAAACCCTTGAAAAAGTTATTATATTGGTTACGCTTAAATTTAATCGTTCCCGATTTACGCATTGGTTGGAATCCCTCGGCTTATAAAACTGCGCTGAATGTCTTACAACAAAATAAAATTGATTTTGTCATTACTACTGGTCCACCCCATTCTACGCATTTGGTGGGATTGAGATTAAAAAAACGCTATGGAATACAGTGGCGAACAGATTTCCGCGATCCGATGTCGGAAATATATTATCTGAAATTAAATCCACCTTCCCGTTTGACTATGGCTTTGCATAAGTATTTGGAAAAGAAAATTATCCAGACAGCCGATTGTAATTATATCATCAGTAAAGGAATTGCAGAATCCCTTCCCGAAGGCAAAAAAGTAATTCTTTATAACGGATTTGACCCGGAGGATTTTAAGGACTTGCATTATGCACGAACAGACAAATTCAGAATAAAATATGTGGGTCAGATAACTGCCGGACAAGATGCAACCCCTTTGCTAAATGCTCTCAGCAATTTAAATTTGCCTAAAATCGAATTTTCTTTAATCGGGACAAGGGACTTTCCGAAAACAAATATACCCATAGTAAAAATTCCTTTTTTACCTCATCGGCAAGCATTACAGGAATTGGTGAATGCTGAACTATTGGTTTTGCTGATCAATGCTTATGAGGGTAAGGAAGGAATGCTAACCACCAAACTTTTTGAATATATTGCTTCCCG
>JBDKSF010000069.1 GCA_039680785.1 Candidatus Cloacimonas sp. | reverse complement strand
AATACAATTCTGCCTGTTCCATATCACGAATCAACAAGTTAAAGCCAAATTTTTGCGGATAAGTATACATCAATTGTAATATTTCCAAAAATGAAGCAGGCCTTTCCGGTAAGAACAAAAGAAGATCTCGTGTCCTATTTTGCAAATATAACATTTGCAAAAGCATAAACAGACCACCAATATGATCTGGATGATAATGAGTAATAAATATGGCATCCAATTCATCCGCCGTTATATTATGCTCCAGCAAACGGTGCGCACAGCTATCTCCACAATCAGCCAACATCAATTTATTTGCCTGACGCACTAAAACACTGGAAAGATGTTTATCAAGTTGCGGAATACCGGAACCCGAGCCCAAAATTATCAATTCCATAATTACTCCGTTTTATGTTTTTGTTGATTGGCTGGAACAACAATCGGAACTTTATCCAGCTTTAAACCGAAAAATAAGAAGAAGGCGGCAAACAAGGCAGTAGCAATCATCAGTAAATGTCGGTTGCCAATTCTAAAGATGATAATGGAGGTAAGCGCTATCAGCAGATTGATGGTATAAATCATAATGGCGGTTATTTTGATGGAACCAAGCACAGTATTTATTCTATGAGTGCTATGATCTTTACCTCCTTGCATTACTTGCCTTCCATCCCTTCTGCGAGTGTAACTTACCAGTGAAATATCAAAAATGGCATAGGAGAGCAACAAAACCGGCAATAAATAGAATAATTTATCATTATAACGATTGGCAGCATAACGCGCCATTAAAATTCCCATGGAAGAAAGAAAATATCCAATGAACATACTGCCGGCATCACCCAAAAAAATACGCGCCGGATTAAAATTATATGGCAGAAAACCCAAAACGGAACCGGTAAAACTAAGTGCAATCAATGCCATTAAAGCCATCGCTTCTTGATTTGCTTGCGTGGTATTGGTTAGCGCAAAGGCAAAAAAACCCAAACCTAAAATTCCTGCCATTCCACTTATGATGCCATCCATATTGTCCAAAAAATTGAGGGCATTCATCAAACCCACCATCCATAACATCAAGATGGGCAGCGAAATATATATGCTTCCGAACATTAAACTCAATTCGGCAAAAGTAAAATTCGTTATTATGAAGATTAAACTAACGGCAATCTGACCAAACATTTTTACTCTCGGTTTCATCCCTTTGTGATCATCTATTAGACCTATCATCACAATTAGCACGGAACCTGCCAGATAACCAAGCATAGGAGTATCCAGATAGCGTCCGGGAGAAATTAATACATCATAAATGCAGAGTAAAACAAAACCGGATGCCACACTTAATCCACCCAAAAGGGGGATATTTTTCAAGTGTATCTTACGCGCTTCGGGCTTATCTACAAAGTTTAAAGCTCTCGCCAAGCGGATTATAAAAGGCGTTAAACCATACACAAACAGCCACGCCATAATGAATACCGTGCAGTATTCATATATCCGGTTTTCCATTGCGGGTCTCCAATATTTTCATACCAAGCAAAAAAAGAAAGCGATTTTGTCAAGAACGAATGAAAGAG
>JBDKSF010000068.1 GCA_039680785.1 Candidatus Cloacimonas sp. | reverse complement strand
TTTAACTCTAAACCGAGCTTCAGCTTTGACAGGAAAAGGCAATGAACTACATATAATGTTGCTATACAAATCTCGTTGCAACACAAAAAGGATCGGTTTAGAGTCAAAGCCAAAACACTTCAGCTTTGACAGAAAAAGGGAGGGAAATAAATTAACTGTTGCTATGTAAATTTCGTTGCAATGTTCGAAAGGATCGGTTTAGAGTCAAAGCCAAAACACTTCAGCTTTGATAGTATAAGGCAGGGAACTAATTTTACTGTTGCTATACAAATCTCGTTGCAACACAAAAAGGATCGGTTTAGAGTCAAAGCCAAAACCAAGCGAAAAAAGAGCTTCTCCCAAAGTGATTGACAAAAAGAGATAGTTTACATAAATGGATAACCATTATTTCTTGTTCAAAAGTCGCTGGTCATTTCTGCGCAAGCAGGATGTTAACTAAAAGCGGCAATAGATGTTACTAATTAGTTTATAATAATTTCCACAAAGGAAACTACAAGATAACAACGACAAATTAAGGAACTTAAATGAAGGAAGAGTTTATCCGCAATTTCTGCATTGTGGCGCATATAGATCATGGCAAATCCACTTTAGCAGACAGATTTTTGGAAGAAACGCATATCATAAATAAAGGCACGGAAATTCCACAGGTCTTGGACAGTATGGATTTGGAACGCGAAAAAGGCATCACGATTAAAAGTCATGCAATCCGTATGGTTCATAACTATCAAGGTCAGGATTATGTGCTGAACCTGATAGACACACCCGGGCATGTGGATTTTTCTTATGAGGTCTCGCGCGCTTTAGCATCTTGTGAAGGGGCGATTTTACTGGTAGATGCTTCTCAGGGAATTGAAGCCCAAACAATGAGTAATTTGTATCTTGCTTTGGATAACAACTTGGAAATTTTACCGGCAATCAATAAGATTGATCTTCCCAAGGCAGATATTGAAGGCACGGAAAATGATTTAGGCGAAATTTTAGGTTGCCTGCCCGAAGATATCATCAAAGTTAGCGCTAAAACAGGGGAAGGAGTTAAAGCCCTTTTGGATGCAGTCGTTTTGCGTTTACCGGCTCCTAAAGGTGAACCCAATGCCGCTCCTGAAGTGTTGATTTTTGATTCCTATTTTGATATGTATCGGGGAGTGGTAGTTCTGGTGCGCATTTTTCAAGGGCATTTACAAAAAGGGGATAAAATAAAGCTTTTTTCCACTGCCAAGGAATACGAAATTGAAGAGCTCGGTTATCTGGGCTTGAAATTTTCGCCTCAAAATGAACTAACTTGCGGAGAAGCGGGTTATATCATAGCCAATATCAAAGAGGTCTCCGATGCCCGCGTGGGAGACACAATTACTTTAGCCAAAGGTGGTTGTGAAAATCCTCTGCCCGGATTCAGAGAACCCAAACCAATGGTTTACAGCAGTATTTTTCCCATTAATGGCGAGGACTATGAAAGTTTGGTAGAATCCATTGCCAAGCTGAAATTGAATGATGCATCGCTAATTTACGAAAAAGAGAGTTCCGCCGCTTTGGGTTATGGTTTTCGCTGTGGTTTTTTGGGTATGTTGCATCTGGAGATTGTAAAAGAGCGTCTGTTAAGAGAATACAATTTACCGATTTTAGCCACTACTCCCAGCGTTCCTTTTTTAATCACCCTTAAAAACGGCGAAGAAGTTCAAATCAACAATCCGGTGGATTTTCCCGATCCGAGCAATGTGGAAAGCATCCGTGAACCTTTTATGGAAACGGAAATAATTGTGCCCACCGATTACATTGGCAATGTTATGAAATTGGCTCAGGAGCGACGCGGAGTGCAAAAAGACATTGTTTACATCGACGAAAAACGGGTTGCCCTGCATTATGAACTGCCTTTAATTGAGATTATCTTTGATTTTTACGATAAATTGAAGACGGTTAGCCGCGGTTATGCGTCTTTGGACTATGCTTTTAAGGATTACAGACAAGCGGAAGTGGTAAAAGTAGATATTCTCATCAACGGCGAAAAGGTAGATGCAATGAGTTTTATCTGCCATCAGGATAAAGCATATAACTGGGGAAAAAGTGTTACCGAAACCCTCTCTGAAGTTATTCCCAAACATCTTTTCAAAATTGCTTTGCAAGCAGCCATCGGAGGAAAAATTATTGCCCGAAGCACTATAACGCCTTTACGGAAGGATGTTTTAGCAAAATGTTATGGAGGTGATGTATCTCGTAAGCATAAACTGCTGGAAAAACAAAAAGAAGGCAAAAAAAAGATGAAGGAAATTGGGTCGGTAACTGTTCCGCAGGAAGCATTTCTTGCCGTTTTGAAAGCTGATAGAGAATAAAGGTGTCCCCTTTTTTTAAGCGCCGCTGCCTTTTTCTCCTTATTTTTTGCCTGTCCATTTTACCTCTTTCCGCTTTAACCATAAACAAAATCCGTTTTATTGGCATTTCCGGCATAGAAGAAGCGGAAATGTTAAAGGCAAGCGGTTTACAGGAAGGTCAGGAATATAGCCCCGAACTTATTTCCAATGCCACAAGTAAACTCTATCAGTATTTACAGGATAAAGGCAGATATTTCATTGTGATTTCGGCTCCCGAACTTATTCCTGAAGAAGAGGATAAGCTTTCGCTAATTTTTAAAGTGGAAGAAAAAGTCCCCTCCAACGAAGTTCAAATTCGTTTCACGGGAATGCACTATTTCAGCGAGGCAAAGCTATCTCAGTTGCTTATTTTATCCTCCGCAAAAACCTACCGCATAGATCAGCTTCCCAAAATAATGCAAGAAGTTCTTTCTTTATATAACAGCAGGGGTTATTTATTTGCCCAGGTGAAGCTGGATTCTTTGGTTTTAAATGAAGATTTAACCGCCTGGATCAATATTGAAGAAGGCAAACCCTTACGCGTGAAGAATTATCTCTTTCGAGGAAATAAAGTTACCAAAGATAAAACCCTTCTGCATTTATCCGGATTGGACAATGTGGAAAATATCACTCCAGACGCCTTAACTCAGGCAGAAGAAAATATTCTCAGAAAGAGTTATATCCGCCAGTGTAATGTGGAACCCATCAACGAAAATACTTTGCTCATTCAAGTTGAAGAAGGCAGAATGACCTATCTGGAAGGTGTTTTAGGAATGAACCGTCAATTTGACACGCTGAAACTTTCAGGTCAAATCCGCCTCCAATTTTTAAACCTTTGGGGCTCAGACCGCTCCCTGAACCTTTTCTGGAAACAGATTCCTGCTTCAACTGGCGAATTATCTTTAGCTTATCACGAATCGGGCATCCCAGGAATTCCGGTCTCGGCAGATATTGAACTTTATAGAGCTCAACAGGACTCCACTTGGATAAAAACCCGCGCCCGAGCAGATATTTATTATCAAATGCTGAAAAGCAACTTGGGTTTGGAGCTGGCAACCGAAAATTTAAGCCCTGGCTCCCGAAGACCCATAATCATTACCAAGGAAAATTCCCAAAGCATAGCCGCTTTTTGGACTTATAACATTTATGAGGGTGGCGGCAATCCCTACAAAGGAATGCAGCTAAAACTTCTTTATCGCTTAACGGGCAGAAATTTGACAGCTCATCTTTTTGGAGCCACGGAAGCGGGGATAAAAGGTTACATACCTATCACTAATCGCTTTGTCGGTTTTGCCGGTTTGGAAATTCGTAACTTGGAAAATCGGAATGCGGAACTTTGGCAGCAGTATAAAATGGGCGGTTACGGCTCTTTACGCGGTTATTATGAAGATGAAATCAGCTCTTATCGTTTGGCATGGACAAATTATGAATTGCGTTATCGTCTGAACCCGGAATCAAGAATTTATTTTCTTTTTGACCAGGGTTTTGTGGGGCAGGAAAAAAATAAATTGAAAACCGATATTTTTGGCATCGGCTTCGGTATGAAAATAAATACACGCTTAGGGATTTTAGGTTTGGAATATGCCCTCGGTTACAGAGATAAACGCTTTGCAGACCTCGGTAACGGAATGATTCATTTGGGACTTGATGTAGGTTTTTAAAAATATTTCTTGCCAAGATTTTAACCTCTAAAAATGATGTTCACTATTACTAAGTATATAGATGTGACTAAGGACTGTGTGAAGGATAGATAAAGGTTTTATCTTTGTCAGACCTTCAATACAAATGGCAAAATTTTTATATGTCTTGCCAAATTACATTAACAAAAAAAACAAAAAACCTAAGTACCCGAAAGGGAATTTGCTTATGGAGGAATCAATGAAAAAAGTTCTCTTAATCACTTTACTCGCTATGTTGCTGATCAGCACACTGGTGACTGGTTGCAAACAAAAGACAGAAGAGCCCGCAACAGATGAGACAGCTCCAGTAGAACAAACTACTCCTGCTACTCCTGATACCACAATGGCTCCTGCCCAGAGTCAAGCTCCTGCAACTCCTGCACCAGCCGGCAAATAATAACACGCTGAAAATAACATAAGCGCAGTCCTTAAAAAACGGGTATCCTCGGATGCCCGTTTTTTGTCTCATCATTTCTCTCTTCTCACTGCTCTATTTAGCTTTTTCCCCTTGCCTTAGCCCAAATAATGTCTGCCATCTCCTGGCATCTTTTTGTTGCTTGCTTTGCCCTCTAATAATGCTTTAACAATTCTGTAACACTTCTCTTATGACACTACTGCAGTGTTAGGGAAGTGTTAGAGAAGCGTTACTGAATATACTATGTAACAAACGGTTATGAATCTGCAATTAGAGATGGGTAGTAAGAAGTTTATTGCTTATTGATTGTCGCTAATTGGTTGTTCATTTTGGGGGACGGAAAGGGCTCATCAAACCGCAAATCAAGCCCAAGATAATGGAGCAGGAAAGGCACAAAAACAAAAAATGCCCCTCGCCTATTGAATGATAAATACAGAATGCAGATAGCAAATAGCTTTCAGAGGGCTATATAAATAATCTGTTCCATTTCTATGGTGTGGTTCAGTCCCCGCTGATGTTTATCCCAATAAGCTGTCTAATTTGCTTTAGTTACGCTTTATTCATTCTCTCTGCAGCTAACATCACTGCGTCGATAATTTGTTGATAGCCCGTGCATCTGCAAATGTTTACCTTAATGGCGTCCCGGATTTCTTGTCGGGTTGGATGTTGATTTTCCCGCAAAAAGGCATAGGAAGTTAAAATCATTGCCGGTGTGCAAAAACCACATTGAATGGCACCGGCATCAATAAATGCCTGTTGAACGGGATGTAAAGTTCCATCTGCATTTGCCAGTCCCTCAATCGTGATAATTTGTTCATCGCAAACATCTTTCAGTTTTAGCAAGCAAGAACGCTTGGGTTGGTAATTTACTAAAACAGTGCAACTTCCACACACTCCGATGTCGCAACCGATTTTGGTTCCCGTTAAATTTATATTTTCCCGCAAATAGGTGGAAAGTTTTGTTTCGGCAAGTTCTGCGGGGACATTATATTCGATGTCGTTAACCGTGATTTTCATTTTTGCCTCCCTTGAACAAAGTCCTTTACTTGCTGTGCCATAGGCAAATCGGTAAATCTTTTTCCGGTGGCTCTGTAAAGGGCATTGGCAATTGCCGGAGCAGTGATTTCTAAAGCCGGTTCTCCAATTCCTTTTGTTTTGGAAGGTGAATTGGGGTCTGCATTTTCAATTATGATTGCCGTCATATCAGGCAAATCCGTGCTACGCAAGACATAATATTTGTTAAAATTGCTAACCTGTGGCTTGCCATTTAGGAGAGGAAAATTTTCGGATAGGGCATAACCCGCTCCCATAGCCATTCCTCCGTAAATTTGACCCTCCAATGAAGCTGGATTTATCGCTTTGCCAATATCATGAGCGGCAACTAAATTCAGCAAAGTAATTTTACCTGTTCTATTGTTTACCTTCAATTCCACCGCTTGACAGCTGTATATCCAACTAAAATAAGCATTTCCGTGTCCTGTATTTTCATCCCAACTTATTGGGGGAGCGGAAAAAACCCCGAAGGCATAAGGATAAATTTGATGCTCATAACACAAACGCACTGCCTCAAAATAATCAGCCATTACATTGCCTTGTGCAGAATATACAGAACCGTCTTTATAAATGCAACCCGTTATGTTATATGTCTTTTCCACTCCTGCACAGAGACGCTCTTTAATAATTTGGGCGGCATTAACAACTGAGCTGCCACCCATAATTGTTCCTCTCGAAGCAACTGTGGAACCTCCGTCGGGAATATTGGAAGTGGATGGTAAACGATAACGAATAAGTTCTTTGGGAATGCCAAGT
The DNA here is from genome assembly GCA_039680785.1 of Candidatus Cloacimonas sp. NCBI lineage: Bacteria > Pseudomonadati > Candidatus Cloacimonadota > Cloacimonadia (SeqCode) > Cloacimonadales (SeqCode) > Cloacimonadaceae (SeqCode) > Cloacimonas (SeqCode) > Cloacimonas sp. (SeqCode). The sequence continues at coordinate 111,666 of JBDKSF010000068.1, read as the reverse complement.
TCTTCTGAGGCAATTAAAATCATCGCACTTTGAGCTCCCTGGCCATTTTCGTGCACTCCGGTTTCCAATAAAACGCTGCCATCGGGTTGAATATTGATGATGGCACTGTTCATATCGGTTCCTTCCGCCCCCAAACTGACTCCCCTATAACAAATTGCATAGCCAATTCCATACCAGTCGTCAATTTCTGGGTTGCCAAAACTACATTTTTTCACTTTGTTTGCATAATCAATTTCTTTCAGAACGCTTTCCAAAACTTGGTTTAAAGAAACCGTATGATTATTTAGCTTCTGCTGGGTGATGGTAACGGAATCCTGATGCACCATATTCATTTTACGAAAATCAGTGGCATCCATATTTAATCTTTCCGCTGCCATTTCAATGAGTTGTTCTATGGCAAAATTTACTTGCGGCGAGCCAAAACCGCGAAAAGCGCCGGAAAAAATGTTGTTGGTATATACTCCGTAAACATCACTTTGCACATTAGGAACTTCATAACAGCCACAACTTTGAACTGTGGAACGCCAAGTTACCCAGGGAGTTACACTACAATATGCCCCTCCGTCCGCTAACATCCGAACTTTCATAAAGACGATTTTGCCGTCATTTTTCAGCCCCATTTTGTATTGTAGTTTGTAAGGATGGCGTTTATAACTTTCCCGCATACTCATTTCCCTGGTATAAGTTAACTTAACGGGTCTTTTTGTTAAATAGGCACATAAAGCTGCCCTGGCACAAACTAATGCCGCTGTGTCATCTTTGCCGCCAAAACCTCCACCCATGGGTATATTTTTTACTTCCACTTCACTTAATTTACAGCCCAAAGTGGAGGCAACGAATTTGCGGGTAGAAAAAGGATGTTGCATACTGCCCAGCACTTCTAAAACGCCATCTGGTCTTAAAAAACACAGCGCCGTTTCCGGTTCCAAGTATGCGTGTTCCACGCGTGAAGTATTAAACTCTTGTTCAATAATGAGATATGCTTCTTTTTCGCCCTCATTTATATCGCCGGTTCGCACTTTATGGTAGTTACAAATATTGCTGCCAAAATCAGGATTAACTATTGGACTGTTCTCTTTAATCGCTTCTTCGGGATCAAAAACGGCGGGCAATTCTGTGAGCTCCACTTTTATTAGTGCCAAGGATGAAATGGCAATTTCTCGCGTTTCTGCCACTACCAAAGCAAGAACATCACCCGCAGAACGAATTCTTTTATTAACGAGAGTGGGGCAGTCCTTAATAATCTGGCCATATTTTATGTTGCCGGGAATATCTTTTGCCGTATAAACAGCTACCACACCTTTTTGCTTAAGCGCTTCGGTAGAATCTATGTTTTTTATTATGGCGCTGGCAACTTGAGAATGTAATGGGGCTGCATACAGCATATTTGGCAGCTTATAATCATCGGCATATTTTGCTCTGCCGGTTACTTTAGCGATGGCATCGTTACGAAAAGCGTTATTAAACTTCATTATGATGCCTCCTCAATTCATAATGGCTCCAAAAATCAAGCCAGGGATTGGGTGTGTTTGCCCAACTGGGAACAACGGGATTAGGAGCTCCCAATCGTTCACAAGTGATTTCATTTTCCTCTACGGAAAAACCCATTAACCGAGCTGGATTGTAACTTATCAAATTAAAAAGCTGCTCCATAGTCAATATGCCTTTTTCTACCAAATGTTCTGCCGGCAAAGTAAAAAGGACTCCACTGCCGGCAATTCCCATAGGTGTTTTTTCGGGATGTAAAGCTCCTATGTCTTTTGTTTCCAAAGGAAAAGCGCAATGGTCACTGGCAAGAATATCAAAAATTCCATCCTGCAAAAGTTCTAAAAGCAGTCCTCTACTGTTTTCACAACGCAAAGGGGGAGAACAAAGCCAGCGATGACCTTCGGGATCATTTAATAACTCTTCATTCAAAAACAGATAGTGAAGAGCCGTTTCACAAGTTATATAATCGGCATCCTTTTTTGCCTGCTGAATTAAAAGCGCCGCTTGCGGAGTGGAAATATGCACAAAATGCACTGGATAACGATATTTTATGGCAAGATTAAGAATTTTATCCACTGCAGTTATTTCCGCTTTTTCGGGACGCCGCAAACAGTGATCGAAGGGCTGATAAAAAGGATAGCGTTCACTATATTCACTGATAATTTCGTCATCTTCACAATGCACCAACAAACGCTTTGGGGGATTGGGCATATCTTGCATCAGGCGTTCAATGTTTTCGTAACTTTGATACAATCCGCTTGCGCGATAGGTTGTATAAAGCTTGATATCGGTATCATCGGCAAAAACTTTTTCCAGTATGGTTAAATCCAGGTTTCTGGGAGTTAGATGCCAGAAAACCTTGCCTGAAAAAATGCGAGACGCCTTGCGCATTCTGATTAGTTTGGCGGAGATTGGTTCATTGTTACTTTCCGTTACAAATACACCAATGCCATCCAAACCATTATGTTCGTATAGGCGATTGAAACTTTTCCAGCTATCAGCTAAAAGGTGACCGCCAATGGTCTCGCCGATATGGACATGGAAATCATATATTCCGCTTGCTTTCATAATTTTACGGCTTTGGGGTCTTTCAATCCGTGACCGGTAATTAGTAACACAATATCTTCGTTACCATTTAGCCAATTTCGGGCAAACGCTTTTTGCAGTCCCGCCAAAGTTGCCGCCGAAGATGGTTCAGCAAAAACACCTGTTTCGGCTGCCAATTTTAGTTGCGCTTCTTGAATTTCAAAATCGCTCACGCGAATACATTTACCGTTGGTTTCTTTCAAAGCTTTTACAGCCCAATGCGCTAATGCCGGGGTTTTAACTTTGATGGAATCGGCAATGGTAACAGGATTTTCAGCATCCTTATAAATTCCTGTTTCCCAATAAGATGTAATGGCGTCACTGCTTTCTGCTTGCACACCTAAAAGCTGAGGCAAATTTTGGATGATGCCGGCTCTTTGCAAATCCACAAATGCTTTGTAGATACCAGTTAAAATAACTCCATCCCCCACCGGAATAATGATCCAATCCGGAACCTTAAAACCGTTCTGAATATAAATCTCCAGTCCGGCGCTCTTTTTACCGTCGATGGTCAAAGGATGATAACCTGTATTTCTACACATACAATTGTGGGTTTTGGCATATTCCAAAGCGGCCTTGAAGGCATCGTCATAACTACCCTGAACTTTATGCAGTTCTGCATTATGCACTTGAATTTGGATAAGTTTTGCAGGGGGAGCGCTCTCAGGAGCAAAAATAACAATTTTCAATCTGGCTGAGGCACCTAAACAAGCAAGTGAACAAGCGGCATTTCCTGTGCTGGCAGTTACGATTTCTGTAATTCCTTTTTGCAATGCATCCGCCACTACCAATTGAGTGGCACGATCTTTATAACTTCCGCTGGGATTTAAGCCATCAAACTTTATTCCAATTGGGTAGCCGGAGGACTTCATTTCTCCGCTTTCCAAACCCAAAATCCCTGTTCTAAAAAAAGGTGTGTTCCCAACTGGGAGAGGAGGATAAAATTCTGGATTTACGGCACTGAATAAAAGCGGGTCTGGTTTTTCTTGCCATTTTTTTCCTATTTCTGCATAGTTAAAAATAGCTTCCAAAACTCCTTTTAAGGGCATTCCGGGCAGATAATCCCTACCACATTCATCACAAAGATAATGCAGCTTTTTGGTGTCCAATTCTTTCCCGCATTCGATGCAGCGGTAATAACTTAAGTAACTTTTCATTTATGCCTCATAAAGAGTAAATAGGTCTGGGATGAACAAGGTAGCAAGGATTTTCCACCCCTCGACTTCTCGACCCCTCGACTTTTTCACTTTTCCACTTTTTTCGGCGGAACGGCGTCCGCCGGTACCCAAAACTATCACTGGGTTTGACCTCTCGACTTCTCGACCTCTCGACTTCTTCATCCCTGCCCCAATTTATATACCAAAGCAGCATAAAACGCAGCCGCCTTCGTTAAATGTTCAATCGGGATTGCTTCATTGGGTGAATGAGCATAAATTTCATTGCCAGGTCCTAAGCCAATACAAGGAATTCCTTTCATACCGGCAATTGCCACAGCATTGGTAGAAAAAGTCCATTTATCTATAACTGGCTCCATTTCTAAGGTCTGAAAATAGGCATCGGCTGCATTTTGCACATAAACAGAATCCAAAGGCGTAACCCAAGTTGGATAGTATTTTTCGGTGGGATAAACCAACCCTGTATATGCCTTTTCTGCATAGGATAGAACCTCAATTTGGGCATCAGGATAGCCAGCTTTGATACAGGCATCTTGAACTTCGGCAACAGCACTTGCTTTATTTTCTCCCCAAGTTAAGCGTCGGTCTAAATGTAAGCGAGCGCTATCCGGAACTGCACATTGACTGGGTCCTGTAAAAAATACCTGAGTAACACAGATACTGCCTTTACCCAAAAAATCATCCGAACGCAAGTGCTGATGCAACTTTTCTATTTCCAACGCAATACGCGAGATTTTATATATGGCATTATCTCCGCGTTCGGGAGCAGAACCATGACAGGAAAGTCCTTTTATTCTTACTTCCATTTCCATTCTGCCGCGATGACCACGATAGATATTAAGATTTGTAGGTTCTGTAATAACAACCAGTTCGGGCTTAATTTCGCCTTCGTTTAGAATATATTGCCAACATAACCCATCGCAATCCTCTTCCATAACCGTGCCGGTAAAATAAACGCTCAAGTCCTTTGCCAAATTCAGGTCTTTGATAATGCGAGCGGCTGTCAGCATACTTGCCATTCCACCTTTTTGATCAACGGTTCCGCGACCCCAAATCTTCCCATCTTTCAAATGAGCGTCAAAAGGATCAAAATCCCACAGTGAAAGGTCTCCCGGATAGACAGTGTCTATATGTGCGTCGAAGGCAATCACTTTTTTTCCACAGCCCAGGCGGCCTATCACATTTCCCAAAGGATCAATATATGCTTCATCCATTCCTATTGCTTGCATTTCTTTCAGGATGCGCATTGCCACTTCTTTTTCCATAGTAGAAAAAGAGGGTATTTTTACAATGTCCATCAGGAAACGAGCGTTGGCATCTTCATAGTGTTTGGCTCGGGCATAAATTTCTTTATACATAATCGCTTCTCCTTACATTATCTTTCAGCAGATTACCTAAAATCAATAGGTCTGGGATAAACAGGATTATAGGCATTTCAGGGATTATTACATTATAATAAAGCTGCACTTGCTTCACATCCTCTCCCAAAGTTTTTCCGCACACTCTTTTGCTTTGGCTATTATCTCTTGTTCATCAAGATTGAGCAGTAATTCACCTTCCCACAGCAAAATTCTTCCCTGGCAAATAGTTGCATCCACTTTCGCTTGGGAAATTCCATAAACCAGATGTCCCATCCAATTTGCTTCCGTTAGGGGTGTATAGGGTTCATAATCTACCACAATAATATCTGCCGGACTTCCTTCTTTTATCGTTCCGTGTTTTTCACCCCAATATTTTTGTGTTATAAGAGGATTATTGAAAACGAGGGCAGAGGCAATTTCTGTAAAGCCACGAGAAGGATCATTTTGTTTCCAATGTTGTGCCCAAACCCCAATGCGTAATTCTTCCAGCATATTATTGGTCATTGCATCGGTGCCGAGACCAACTGTTACGCCCAGTTCTTTCATTTTACAAACATCGGCAATTCCCACGGCATTATTTAAATTGGATTGTGGATTAGTAACTATGGCAGCTCCTTTTTCCGCCGCCAAAATAAGTTCCTTGGCATTCAAATAAACACAATGTGCCAGAATGCTTTTACCATTTAGCAGATTAAAATCGTTTAAGCGTTCCACAACTCTTTTGCCGTAATGTTCCACATTATATTTTTCGTCCGTTTCCGCTTCAGCAGAATGAATATGGATACCACAATTAAGTTCTGCAACTTTATCGGCAATTTTGGATAGGGTTTTATCGGAAAGAGTGAATGCCGCGTGCAGACCAAAAAGTCCTTTCAAATAAGGACTGGGATTATTTTGGCAGTGTTTCAGCCACTGGTAATTTTCCTCTATTCCGGCTTCGGCAATTTCTGCCCCATCTCTATCTGAAACCTCATAGCACAAAGACGCCTTAATGCCTGTATCCAAAATCGCTTTAGCAATTTGAGACAGAGAATTCTGCACACAAAAAGGAGAAGAATGATGATCAATTATAGTGGTTGTTCCTTTGCGGATGGATGTTAACGCTGAAACTAAAGCGCTATAATAAATATCCTCTTTTAGCAGGTTTTTATCGAGACGCCACCAAAGATTGCTTAAAACTTCACTAAAGTTATGGGAAACAGCGGTTTTCGTTAAGCCAGTGGCAAAAGTAGAATAGAAATGATGATGAGCATTTATGAGCCCGGGTAAGATAAATTTCCCTTCTACATCTATGCGTTCACAGGCATCATCTTTAAAGCAGTCCAGAGCTCCGATTTTAACAATAAATCCATCTTCAATCAAAATTGCCTGCTGTTCCAAAAGCGGTTTATCCGCATCAAAAGTTAGAATTGTTCCACCTTGCAGGATATATCTATTCATCGTTTTCCTCTTGTCTGAATTTGATATTACATTAAAAAGGAAGAGTGCGATAATTGTCAAGTTTGATTGTTTGTTTCAAACAATCCGGTTCGCTCTAAAATTAAAACTGATTCTAACTATAGCGGAGGGTTCAAATCCAAGTAGAATTATTATGTCTGCGTTTAGGATTGGTGCTTCTGGCTAAAAATGAGCCCTGTTTTAGCGTGGAGAAATTTTCGCCGGCAACTTGCTTTCCTTTTAGATAAATCGCTTTAAAGCTGCCTATCAGTTCTGTTGTTTGTCCTTTATTGCCCTTTATGATAGTGGTTTTTTCCGGATCGTAAAGCACAAAATCGGCATCTGAACCAGGGTCTAAAGAGCCCTTCTCCGGATATATTCCTAAACGCTTAGCGGCGTTTTCGCTGGTCATTTTGAGGCAAGTGGCAAGCGGAATCTTTCTTTTTTTCCACAGTTCAGAAAGCACCCACAAATATGAATACTTCATCATTTCCGGATCGCTGCCTTGAAAAAGTTCGCAATAATCCGGATGTTTTTTCTGCACAGCGGCACAATTGGAGAACAGATAAATTTTATTCGTCCGCAACAACTCAAACAGCAAATCGGCATAATCGGCAAAGTCACATTGAAAGGGCGAGATAAAAACATCAGGATTGTAAAGCGCCATCAAATCTGCAAAGCAAAGAGCAAAAGAGATATCACTTCTTTTGGAAACGCTGTTAATGAACTCAATTGTAGGATAGGAAGAAACACGCGGTATATGAATTGGATTTTCTTGCATTCGGCGTAGGATTTTTTTTATCGCTTCCATCTGAGCGGTGAGATTAAATGCGGGGAAATTCTCATAATCATAGCCCTGAAAGGCAAAAGCAGTATCGCTTTCATATATATCCAGAAACAAATCCATAATTTCCGCAAAACTGATATCCGGAATGGCAGGATTGGGAGAAGGGACAGCCAAAGAAATTCCTGTTACGCCTTTATTCCAGATTTCCTGAGCGGCTTCAGAATGATAAGGATAATCTCCAATGTCAATATGTCCCCAGAAAGCCAATGAAGTATAGGAATTAGCATTCGCCAAAGCGATTTGCTTTTTCAAAGCCGCATTGCTAAAAATAGGATTATTGGTATGATAGCTAAGTTCGGAAAGGGTTGTCCAACCACCTTCCAGAGCAATTTTAGTATTCTGGGAAAGTGATTCTGCGGCTTCAGTATCTTTGGTTAAAAAATGAGTATGAGGGTCAATCGCTCCGGGAAGCATCAATAGACCTTTTGCCTCAATTACTTCCACATCTTCTTCCACTTCAATGTCTTCCGTGGAAAGCTTTAGTATCTTATCTTCAAACAGCACATTCACTTTTTTCAAAGCCGCCGAAGAAGTTGGCAGAGAAACGGATTTAAGTAATTTCATAATATCTTACCGCAGGCACGGAACAATGTATGCCTTGGTTTTCTTCCGGTTCATAAAGTTTCTTCATAGAATATACTTTTTTCCTTCTCCTCTTTCTAATGCGTGTCTGCAGCTCTATTTTTATTTAGCATATTTTAATTCCACTACGCCTCATTTAAACAATTTTAATTGCTAAATTTTTGTCAAGCTTTTACTGCATTTTTTCTCAAACCCTTTTCTTTTAGGGGTAGCGGAGTTAGCCAAAAGTATAAACATTTGAATAAGTTACAGCTATATGCCTTGCCTCAATTATTTTTGCGGGAGGCAATGCACCGTCTGTTTAAGCGAGGATATTTAGGTATCAAAATTGCGTTTTTAGCTTTAGGGATGGGGTTAAAACCTGAATGTTTAGGGCCTGCCAGCACTATTTTTGGGTATAAGCTAATTAGTTGACACTTAGGGAATTATCTTATAGCTCTCTTACACTTCTCTTACACTGCCGTAGTTCCGTTAGAGAAGTGCTACGGAATTGTTACTCTAATGCTATGCGATCTTGCTATGGTGAATAGGCATTTTAGGAGGAGGGGCCACCGAAGACACCGAAAATATTTCACGCAGATTACGCAGATTACGCAGATTTGTATTTTAGAAACAAGGATTTAAGGTGTGAATGTTAGAAACAAGGATTTCAGGGAATATTTAGCCACCGAAGACACCGAAAATATTTCACGCAGATTATGCAGATTTGTATTTTAGAAACAAGGATTTCAGGTGTGAATGTTAGAAACAAGGATTTCAGGGAATATTTAGCCACCGAAGACACCGAAAATATTTCACGCAGATTACGCAGATGACGCAAATTATATAGATTAAAAATAGATAATAGGTCTGGGATGAACAGGATTTTTAAGATTTATAGGATTTCTAATTTAAAGTCCCATCGGGACGACAGGTACTAACGACGGGTTTTAACCCGGCGCACAAAGAAACAAAAAAATTAGTTCCGTTAGGAACGACAGGTACTAACGACGGGTTTTAACCCAGCGCACAAAGAAACAAAAAAATTAATCCCATCGGGACGACAGATTTGAGCGATGTGTTTTAACCCGGCGCAAAAGGATACATATAAAAAGACCCAGAGTGACTATAAGCAATAAAGTAACTTATATTAGAAATCCTATAATCCTAAAGAGCATTTTCTTTCCGGACAAAATATCTTTTTGGGTGATGAGGACTTCAACTTTCCTGTATTTTTGCGACAGGTTAAAACCTGTTTTTAAAACCTGTCGTCCCGATGGGACTTATTTAACTATCTTAACTACAACGGGTTAAAAACCCGTCGTTAGTATGTGTCGTTCCTAACGGAACTATGATTTTAAGGACAATCTATATTGCGTAACAAGTAAAAACTATATGTATGATAAAATCAAAGCGAGGTGGTGTAAATAATCTGTCGGCTGTCGTCTTTAAGTCAAAATCGGCCTATTCTACGAGATTATTGGTGACATTGTTCAAAAATGGGAAAAAGAATGAAAGTGATGGAAAATCACAAGTAAAGCCGATTTTAACTCAAAGGGCGATAAAATCAAAGCGATGGGAGCGTAAGCCCCTCGAAATGTTTGGTGAATAAAAATCGTTTTATTTCAAAAGCAGCATTTTCCGATTTTGGGATTTGCCGTCTGCGATCATTTTATACAAATAAATTCCGCTGCTAACACTTCGTCCACTATCATCTTTTCCATTCCAAACATATTGATAATCACCCGAGGGTAAATCGGCATCTAAGAGGGTCTTTACCAATTGTCCTTTCTGATTGTAGATTTTTAAGCTAACTTTACCGCCATTTGCCAAAGTAAAACTTAGAGTGGTTTCCGGATTAAAGGGGTTGGGATAATTTTTATACAACAAAGTAAGCGGCGTAACTGAATTATGAGGGTCATTATTATCGGTGGCGGTTCCGCTGGTGATTAAAATATTATCCAATGTCCAACCTGGATCGGTCAAATCCACATCCGTGGAGGAATCGGTAAGGCGAAATCTTAAAAAAATGGACTGTCCAGCAAAGGCATTCAGGGAAACAAATTCTTTTCTAAAAGTATCCCACTGCCCGGATTTAGTCCAAATTTCCTGCCAATTAGTTCCATCGGTGGATACCTCAACTCGGCAGGGGTCATAATTCCATTCCGTATAAAGGTGAGAATCGAAAATTAACCAAGTATTATTGGTAGCTGGAATCTGAATTGACTGAATAGTTTTAATCCAAACATCGCAATTCATAGCGTAAAAACCATTTCCTCCAATGCTATCGGTGATGGCATATCCGTTAGCGGCAATCTGATTTTGCACTTTCCAGGGTCCGTTAATTTCCCAGGTAGAACTTCCATTTTCCCAGTCCTCGTTAAAAATAGTAGTTACCGCACTAAGGTTAAACTCTTTATGATTGCTTCCTTCTGTCAGATTTATTGTCCCTAAATAAGGTGTATAGCCCGCAGCGTAAATCTGGATAGGATATTCTCCCGCGTAAGTATTCAAGTTGGCAAAACCATTTACCAAAAGAGTATCAGGAAAAACATCACCGATTATGACTCTGGCAGAAATGGGTTCTGCACCGCTCCGAACTCCAATTCTTAAAGTAGATGCCGGTTTGGGTTCCAGATTTATCTGAATGGGAGTCCAGGAACTGTTATTAACTGTCTGATTATTGATAACCTTATCGTAATAACCCTTTTTTCGAGCAATGACAGTGTAAGATCCGCTTGCCAAGGGACGATAAAATTTTCCACTGGAAGCAAAAGAAGTTCGGGGACGAAACCAAGGAGCGCTATGTTGCTGAATGATAATTTCTGCCTCGGTTGGAATGCCATTGGCAGTAACTGTTCCCGTAAGCATAGCAGAAGAAGGAACATCGGAACTAATCCTTAACGCCCGGTTAATCAGCCAACGGACTCCATTGCTACAACGCTGAATGGTTCCAGCCATAACCGTTGCATCCGGTTGAAGATCTTTGGTTCCACATTCCACTAAGAAAGCGATGGTGCCATATTGCTGATACAGCCAATCGTGAAAGGCACCCTGACGGCTCAAATTAGGGTATGCCTGATAAGTTCCCGTGCCATCCTGTTTGAGAATTTGAGAAGCAAAACCTGTAGCAATGGAGGCAGTAAAATTTAGGTCGGGACTGGGACGAACATTTTTCCAGTTAAAAGGATAGTAAAGCTTTTCCGATAAATCACCTGTGCGCGAAGAATGCCAGCAGACCGCATAGATAAATTTGTATTGCTCACAAAGCTGCTGAAATCCAATTATTTCACTTTCACTCATTGAGGCAGGACCGCGGTAATAATCATATTGTTCATCTCCCACCGGACAATAAAGGGTATCACCATGCACCCAATTAAAGGCAAAATTACGGTTTATATCTACGCCATCAATATCCCCACCGGTTACCGGATTAAAATCAAAAATGCCGTTGTTATTGTTATCTCTTTTATTTTTACGATAGGAAACATCCAAATTTGCCGTAACTACATTATGCCCTTCCGGATTGAGCGTGGGTATAAACCACAAATCAAGCTGGGCAATCCATTGGTAATAAGGGTATTGACTATGATTAGTTAATATTTCGGCAATGTTAGACATAGTGGTTTGCACTCCCAAAACCTCTTCCGCATGCACTTGACCGACAAAAAGCAAAGCTGGCTCATCTTCATTTTGTTCTACATTATCGGAAATTCGCATAGCATAAATTGGAATATGCTCCTGTTGAGTATAGCCAATGGTATAAAGTTTGGCTATATCGGGATGTTCCTGCTCATAACTTTGCAATAAACTGTAAATTTGGTTATAAGTATAATAACAGGAAGGCAAAGTGGCACCTAACATCAAGGGCAAGAATAATATTGCGCATATAACTAACTTTTGGGTTGATTTCATTATCGCTGTTTCCTTTTTTTCTTCTCTTATTTTAATATAATGCAATTTCCGTTCCACGCAAATTCCTCTTTGAATTAAGGAAAAGGTAATGTCCCATTCTGATGACTTCGTCTATCCTGTTATCTGTCAGCGCTATTTTTTTTAGTTGGGCTAAGTAAAAAAGCTTGCGTTGCTTAATAAAGACCTGTTCGCTTTTTTTTGTAGATGGGACTTTCTCACTTTTGTATTGACATTTTTCAGCCGGCTAATTTAATGGAACAAATAGGTTTATTTATAAACAAGGAGAACAATATAAATGAAAAAGGGAATCCATCCTAAATATGAATTGGTGACAGTTACTTGTGCCTGCGGCAATACATTTCAAACCAGAAGCACAAAAGATAAACTGCAGGTAGAAATTTGTAATGCCTGTCATCCTTTTTATACCGGAAAGCAGAAGATTATTGATACAGCCGGAAGAGTAGAGAAGTTTAACAAAAAATATAATCTTAAACAGGATAATTAGGGTTTTAACCCGATTAACGCCATTTTTTCGTTTCCAAAATGTGGAAAAATGGCGTTTTTTCTATCTTAGGAAATGAATATGCCTGAAAAGAAAGAAATTAGCGTTGGTGGACAAGCTGTAATCGAAGGTGTGATGATGCGCGGTCCAGATAAATTGGCAACCGCAATTCGGAGGAAAGATGGCAGTATAGAATTGCTAAAAACATCTTTCATCAGTATCACGCAAAAGAAAAAGTTTCTGGGATTGCCTATCGTGAGAGGTTTTGTTTCGCTTATCGAAATGATGATCATAGGTATTAAGACCCTCACTTTTTCTGCCAATCGTTATGAGCTGGATTTGCTTGCCGAAGAAGAAGCAAAGGGCAAAAAGAAGCAAAAAGAGAAAAGCAAAACGGTGGAACAAACGGAAAATGTTATCAGTTATGTAATTGCCTTTGGCTTGGCTTTTTTGCTTTTTGGCTGGCTGCCATATAAACTGGCGGACTGGATGCATCTTTCGCGCAAGGATGTTTTGTTTAATTTATTTGCCGGAGCTATCCGAATTGTCTTTTTTGTGCTTTATGTTTACCTGATTTCGTTGATGAAAGATATCAAACGCCTTTTCCGTTATCACGGTGCAGAGCATAAAAATGTAAACGCCTATGAACATAATTGCCCTCTCGTTATAGACAAAATACAGAATTGGTCAACAATTCATCCCCGTTGCGGAACAAGTTTCATCTTCTTCGTGCTGCTAATCAGCATTCTCCTATTTTCCATTGTGGATACTTTGGTTTCGGCTTATGTTTTACATACTCCCGTTCCAGTTTATTTGCGTTTAGGATATCATATTTTGTTGCTTCCGCTTATTTCAGGCGTATCTTATGAAGTGCTGAAATTTTCCGGAAAAAACTTGAATCATCCTATCGTAAAACTGTTAACCGTTCCCGGAATGGCTTTACAACATATAACCACTCAGCCCCCAGATGATGATATGATAGAAATTGGTTTGGTAGCGATGAAAGCTGCTTTGGATATGGATATAAGCGAACATAATGTAAAAATCGTGGAGGAATGATTCCCCTTGCTACCCACGGAAAAACTGAAGGCACTGGAAAACGAACTGAAAGAACTGCAGGATCAAATTAGCGATCCGGCTTTGATAAACGACACCAAACGCTATAAAGAATGTCTGCGACGCTTTAAAGAGCTGAAAGAAATTAACAATGGGTGGAAACATTATCAGACCTTGGCAAATCACTTGGAAGAAGTGCACGAACTGGAAAAAAATGAATCCGACCCAGAAATGATTGCTTTGATAAAAGAAGAAGATGCCTCACTGCAACAACAACTGGAACAAGCGGAACAAAAATTACGCGATCTGCTGATTCCCTCTGATCCTAACGATTCCAAAAATGCCATTGTGGAAATTCGGGCTGGAACAGGTGGAGAAGAGGCAGCCCTTTTTGTTGCCGATTTATTTAGAATGTATAGTCACTATGCCGAAATGAAGGGCTGGAAAATGGAAGTGATTTCTATGAACGAAACTGAATTGGGTGGCTATAAAGAAATCGTTTTCCAATTAAGTGGCAAGGATGTATATTCGCTAATGCGTTTTGAAAGTGGCGTGCATAGAGTGCAAAGAATTCCCGTAACGGAGTCCTCGGGTAGAATTCATACTTCTGCAGTCAGCGTAGCTGTTTTACCTGAGGCGGAAGATATAGATATAGATATACAGGATAGTGACTTACGCATTGATGTTTACAGAAGTACCGGTCACGGTGGACAAAGTGTTAATACCACCGATTCCGCGGTTAGAATTACGCATCTGCCTACTGGAATAGTTGTCACTTGCCAGGATGAAAAATCGCAGATAAAAAACAAAGCCAAGGCATTGAAGGTATTACGCAGCCGTTTACTGGATGCGGAAATTAGCCGTCAAGAACAAGAAATTGCCAGAGCTCGCAAAGCTCAGGTTTCCACGGGTGACCGCAGTGCCAAAATAAGGACTTATAACTTCCCCCAATCAAGAGTTACGGATCATAGAATTAACTTGACAAGTTATAGTTTAGATTCTTTTTTAGCTGGAAACATAGATGAGTTTATTCAGGCATTGCGTCTTGCTTGGAGAAACGAGAAGGTGAATACATAAATGACTTTGGTTCAGATTGTTCTGATCCTGATCGTATTACTTTTTTTTCTGGCGCTTTGTTTTTTCTTTGCTGGTTTGGAAACGGGAATGCTTTCCATAGACCAGATAAAATTGGAACAAGAAGCCAAAAAGAGTAAAAGTAAAGCGGTCGTTTTACAGTTTGTGCGTCAGCCCGATAAATTTTTAGGTACTACTTTAATCGGTAATAACATCTGCAATGTAATTATAGCTTCGCTTTCCACTTATTTGGTCAATCGTCTTTTTGCTCCTTATTTTGATGCGCATTACACATCTCTATTGGTGGGAGTGATAGTGCTGATATTTGGTGAAATTGCCCCCAAAGCCATTTTCAGAGATAATGCCGAAACCCTTGTCCCGCTTATGTTTCCCTTTTTGAAATTTTTCTATTATTTGCTGAAACCCTTTGTGATGATGGTAACTTGGCTGAATAATTTTCTGCGTAAATTATTCAGAGTGCAGGAAGGGTATCAATATGATTATTTGACTAAAGATGACCTTTCCTTTTTGCTGTCTCAAACAGCGGATGATAATAAGGGCGATAATCAAATTGAGATGATTGAAGATGCTTTGGATTTTACGGAACTTAGCGCGCGCAATGTAATGGTTCCACGCACTGATATTGTTGCCATACAAGAGAAAACAACTCTCGCGGAGGTGATCAATATTGCTCGCAATGAGGGTTTTACCCGCTATCCCGTTTATCGAAATAACATCGATGATATTGTGGGTATCTTTATTTTATACGATATCCTGAAGATGAATTGCACTCCTGATATGACAGCGGGAGAAATTATACACGAGCCGCTTTTTGCTCCTGAAAATACTGATCTGGATGTTCTTTTGAAACAAATGCAAACCGAACAACGCAGTATGACAATTATAGTTGATTCCTACGGTGGAACTGCAGGAATTGTAACTATGGAGGATATTTTGGAGGAAATTGTGGGTGATATTGAAGATGAATACGACACAGATGAAGATGAAAATGCCGTAGAACAGGTTGGACCCAATACTTGGTTAGTAGCTGCCGATACAGAAATTGATAGATTGGCGGATGATTATGGAATAGAATTGCCCGAAGGTGATTATGAAACCATTGCCGGTTTGATTTTAGACCGCTTGGAAAGAATTCCGCATCAAGGACAGGTAGTAAATGTTCCTCCTTATAGTATCCAGGTTTTACAGGCAACTTCAAAACAGATTGTAAAGGTTAAAATACATAAAATAAATTAGATAGAGGTTTTTAAAAATGAAACTGATGGAATGCGTTCCCAATTTTAGCGAAGGAAGAGATAAAACCGTGTTGGAGGCAATTGCTTCCGCTATTAAAAGTGTGCAGAGCGTGGTTTTGCTGGATGTTGATCCCGGCGCCGATACCAATAGAACTGTTTTTACCATAGCTGGAGAACCAGAAGCAGTTATGGAAGCGGCGTTTCAGGCAATTAAAAAAGCAGCCGAACTGATCGATATGAGTAAACATAAAGGCGCTCATCCCAGAATGGGCGCAACGGATGTTTGTCCCTTTATTCCCATTTCGGAAATGACTATGGAAGAATGCGTTGAATATGCTAAAAAATTAGGCAAAAGAGTGGGTGACGAACTGGGCATACCTGTTTACTTGTATGAATATGCAGCTACGAAAGAAGAATGGAAGAATCTGGCTAATATTCGCAGCGGTGAATATGAGGCCTTGGCAGAAAAAGCCAAAGACCCTTATTGGAAACCGGATTTTGGGCCTCATTCTTTTAATGCCAAAAGTGGAGCCACAGCCATTGGAGCCAGAGAATTTCTGATTGCTTATAACATAAATTTGAATACTCGCGATAAAAAGAAGGCAAGTGAAATAGCTCAAATAATTCGGGAAAGCGGTAGAGCGGCAAAAGATAAAAATGGGAAACTGCTTAAAGATGAAAACGGAAATAACATAAATCTACCTGGTTTATTTACTCAATGCAAAGCCGTCGGCTGGTTTATTGAAAGTTACGACCGCGCCCAAATAAGCATAAATCTTACTAACTATAAAATAACTCCTCCTCAACTGGTTTTGGAAAAAGTGCGGGAATTGGCAAGTGAAATGGGTATTCAAGTTACGGGCAGTGAACTGGTTGGTTTAATTCCCAAAGCCGCTTTGGTAGAAGCGGGAAAATTTTACTTAAACCGTTTGCAGGAAAGCACTGGCATTCCGGAAAAAATGATTATGCAAACAGCCATTCAATCAATGGGCTTGGCAGAATTGGCACCCTTCGATGTAGAAAAAAAAGTGATTGAATACGCCATTGCCAAAAAAGACCGGCTGGTGAATCTGAAAATAGATGCTTTCTGCGATTTACTTTCTACGGATGCTCCCGCTCCCGGGGGTGGAAGTGTGGCAGCTTTGTGTTCTGCAATGAGTGGAGCTCTCTCATCTATGGTAGCTAATTTAACCATTGGCAAAAAGGGTTATGAAAAGGTTACCGCAGAAGCGATGAAACTGGCTCCCTGGGGTCAGGAAATTAAGCAAAAAGCATTGGAAGTTATTGATAAAGATACAGATGCCTTTTACGCAATGATGGAAGCAATGCGTCTGCCCAAAAAAACTACGGCGGAATTGGAATTGCGTAAAGCACAAATAGAAAAATGCACTCAGGCAGCAATTAATGCCCCTTTGGAAACAATGCACCTGGCAATTTCCTCCGCTGAACTTGCTTCCCAAATAGCAAAAATAGGCAATGCCAATGCTCTTTCCGATGCCGGAGTGGCTGCTTTAACGGCTAAATGTGCGTCCCAATCTGCCTATTACAATATCCTCATCAACCTGCCAGGCATTACAGATGAGGATTTTAAACAGAAAACCCTCACCGAGGCAAAAGACCTGTTAGAAAAATGTAATTTGCTTTGTGATAATGTAGAAAAAGATGTTTTGGGGATGTTGATGGGGGGATGAGTCGAGGGGTCGAGAAGTCGAGAGGTCGAGAGGTCGAGAAGTCGAGAGGTCGAGAAGTCGAGAAGTCGAGGGGTCGAGAGGTCGAGAGGTCGAGAGGTAAAACCCAGTGATAGTTTTAGGTAGCGGCGGACGCCGTTCCGCCGAAAAAGGTGGAAAGGTGTAAAAGTCGAGAGGTCAGGGGGTCGAGAAGTCGAGAGGTGGAAGGGTGGAAAAGTGAAAAAGTGGAAAGGTGAAACCCAGCCATATATTAGAGTAATGACTATTACATCGTAAATGACGCTGATTCACTGCTTGATTTCTTGCTTTGTATATGCTGATTTGCTGCTTGATATCTTGTTTTGTATATACTGATTCACTGCTTGATTTCTTACTTTGTATATACTGATTCACTGCTTGATTGCTTGCTTTGTATATGCTGATTCACTGCTTGATATCTTGCTTTGTATATGCTGATTTGCTGCTTGATTTCTTGCTTTGTATATGCTGATTCACTGCTTGATTTCTTGATTGGTAAAAGGCGTAGCTTTAGCTTTTAAATTCTTGCGCGTAAATTTTGGCTATCTGATGCAGGCAATCCTCTTTATTGGCAAAACGCATCACACTTCTTGCCGAAGGAGAAGGCAAAATGCCTATCTTTATTTCTCTCTGAACATCAATTGGCAGGATTAGTTTGGTTTGGTTTTCGTCCAGTTTCACTAAGCCCAGTTTTTCTTTTTGCTGGAGGTAGTCCACTAACCAATAATGAACTCTGTTTTTGCTGGTGCAGAGAATTTTTTCGAGAGTGGGGCGGCTCTGCAAAATTGCCCAAATATCCTGATATTCCAAAACCTGCAGTTTAAAATCCGCGGCGCTTGTTCCTTGGCGAGTGAAGCGTAACAGAATATCTGCCATTCCAAGTTTGTATTTGGAGAGAAAGTTCTGCATAAATTCCACCTGATAAGCAGTTCTGCTTTCCCTATCATTCTCTAATGTCCTTAAAGAAGATATACTATCCTTATTTTCGGGTTCAAGAGCCAAAAACAGAATATCCCAAAGCAGGTTGCTGTTGCTACCATAATAATAGTTAATATCCTTATTTTTCAGGTCATTGACATTTCCGGTACAAAAACGATAGGGAGGGGCACTGCCTAAAAGTAAGGTATTTGCCTCTGCAGGTAGAAAAGGTTTATAGGGATGGGTTTGGAGATTTTCCATAGTTATCCAATTCGGATTGCAGGGAACGGCGAGAAAATCGTGTTTACGATACCATTAACGCAGTTTTGGCAAGCTCTGGCTATAGTTTTATGTTTCATCTTCGGGTAACGGCAAATCGGGTAGCGCTGCCTGTCTTTTTTTCCTAATTCGCCAGGCAATAATTACCACTACAGGTAAAATCATAGCCAAAAGAGCGTTTATGCTCCAGAATAAATACTGATAGCTTAAATGCTTTACATATTTGGCAAAGTTCTTATGAAAATCGTAAAGAGAGGTATTATAAGTTATCGTAAAACAATCGGGGAAAGCGGTTTGCATACCACTTCTTTTATTTTCCGCCGCTTGTTCCCAAAATTTCTGCCATTTTTCCGTATTTTTTTCGTTCATATAGCGAACTGCCATACTGGAAGACAAATAAAAAAGTGACCAATCTTCCTTTTTTTCAGGATAGTTATAGCTTAGCCGAAACAGGTCACTTTGTTTACCGAAAAAGCTTTGTTGCAGAAAATAAACATAATGTTCAAAATCTGATTGTCTGGAATAATATACTGCCATCCCTTCGTGAAACCACAGTGGCGTCTGATAAAATATCTGTTCCAGATACCAGTGAATATATTCATGCATTAGCACTTTACGGTGATTTTCCTGAATGGAAACAAGGGGGCGCACATAGATTCTTTTTTCGGTTCCGTTATAGAAAGCGTCGCTGAATTCCACTATTTTTGCCTTTCCCAGAGCAAGAGTTTGATATTCTTCATTACTTTCCATTAGGAAAAGAGGGGCAGGATAGTCGATATATACACCCAAATTCATCTGAAACGAATCTATGTTACCATCCAGCGCTTGCAGCATAGTTTTCAGCGGTTCGGAAACAGGATTGCGAGCATAAACGGCAAGATTATTGGTCTTTAATTGCAGAGTGTAATTTGCACAGAGGCATCCTCCGATAAGCAATAAGAGCAATATAACATAGCATTTGTGCAAGCTATCAATCCTTTTTTTAGCGCAAAAAGCGTCAGCAACTTATAAAAACAACTTAATATACTCCTGTTTTCAGGAAAGATCTTCTTTGCGTAACATCTCGTAATATTTTGTAGTGTCCTTTTTAGCTACATTGCCTTCCGGAATTTTAGTGATCCGGATTTCGTGTTCCGCATTATAGAGCCGAAAGATAATAATATCTCCTTCTTTTACATCGGTTGCCGCTTTTGCCTGTTTATTGTTTACCAATACCAAGTTCTTATCGCAAGCAGTTTTAGCTATGGAGCGAGTTTTGGTAAGGCAGAGTTTATTCAGCAAGAGATCCAGGCGCATCGTTATTACTCTTGTCAAAATTCAATATTTCTCTGATCCGAGTGGCGATATCTCTAATCTTGAAGGGCTTCATTATGAAATCACGAATTCCCCGCTGTCTTGCTTCTTCCATCGAAATTAAGGTGGTAAAACCGGTGCAAATTATAATGGGAATATCGGGGCGGATGGACATCAGTTTGGCAGCCAAATCTACGCCATTCATATAAGGCATCGTAGTATCCGTAATCACGATATCCACGGCATTGGGATTTTTAGTAAAATATTCGTGTGCTTTACGGGGATCTGTAAAGCCCTCAACTTTATAGCCCAAACGCATCATACCCTGTCTGAACACGGAAACTAAGCTTGGTTCGTCATCTACGAACATAAGGGTCTCTGTGCCGCTATAATCAATTTCTTCGTCTTCTTCCATTCCTTCCTGATTAGCTTGTTCCTGTATATACAGAGGAAGATAGATATCAAAAGTGGTTCCGATTCCGGGTTTACTATCCACTCTGATAGCTCCATGGTGTGACTGAATTATGCTATGCACGATGGAAAGTCCCAAACCGGTTCCATCGGTGGCACCTTTAGTAGTAAAATAGGGATCAAAAATCCGGTCTATAATGGAGGGCTCAATACCAGTTCCATTATCACTCACGGATATTTTCAGATATTGGCTTTGTTCAAGTTCAGGAAACATCTGCATATCACTGCTGCGAAAAGCAACTGGCTCAACGGAAACATCTATGTAACCATCATCTCTTTTAATGGCATGCATAGAATTCGTGCCCAAATTGATTACAATCTGATGAATCTGGCTGGGAACCGCCCAAACGGTACTTTTATCAGCCGCATACCTTTCTCTTATTTCTATGGAATGAGGTAAAAAGGACTTCAGAAAACGCACCGATTCTTTTACATGATCCACTAATTCTATTACTTCCGATTTAGATTCTTCCTGACGAGAAAAAGATATCAGCTGGTGAATCATTTCTTTGGCGCGAGTGGATGATTTTAATACTTCCAGCAAATTCATTGCAGCATCGCTTTCGGGAGGTAAATCATCGGCAGCCAGTTCAGTATAGCCAATGATGGCGCTTAATATATTATTAAAATCGTGAGCGATGCCTCCAGTTAAACGACCGAGAGCTTCCAGCCGTTGAGTCCTCTTCATTTGTTCTTCCTGTAAAATTTCATAAGTAATGTCTTTACAGCTGGCAACGATACTGGAGAGGCGTCCCTCATTATCAATCACAGGTTTTACCACCATATCCAAAGTAGCGGTTGAACCATCTTTACGAACCATATCAACTTTTCCGCTCCACGGCTGAGAAGAACGAACCCGCATCCAGGATTGTTTAATTTCCAAATTGTTGTTGGATTTTAAAGGAAGATATTCAAAAGGTTTGCCCAACAGCTCAATTCTGCGGTAAGAGGTTATTTTCTCAAAGATGGAATTTACATATTGAATATCTCCTTCCGGCGTGAAGATAACGATGCCTTCACCTGCTTGTTCCACTGCCTGAACCAAGATTTTGATGTTTTCATCCGCCTGCTTTTTATGCAAAGCGAAAGCTATCTGTTCAGAGATTGATTCCAGCAGCAATTTATCTTCTTCATCATAGAGATCGATATCTTGATAAGATTGCACCACTAAAGCGCCGAGCACTTTTCCGGAAAGGATTAGGGGAATACCCAAAAAGTTTTTGCATTCAACTCCCACCAGTCCAGTAGTTTTTACCCTTCTTTCAATTTCTTTGCTATCCAGCAACAGTGTTTTGGCTTCGCTAATTATTTGTGCTGTTAATGATTGGCTATCATCAGCCACAACGGGAAAATTACTTTCTTCCATTTCATCCACCAGATAGGGAAAAGTAATCAGATTGCTCTTTTCATCGTAGAGGGCAATATAAAAATTGGTGGCGTCAATTATCGTGCTAATTGCCTTATGTATAATTTGAAATAAATCTTCCAACGATTCCGTAATATTTACCGCATGGCTTATTTGATGCAGAATGGAGGTTACTTTTTCCGAACGGTAAGCAGGAGTTAGGTCTGTGGAAATATAGGCAAATATATCTCCTTTAGTTGTAGAGATGGGTAAAATCGTTTGTTTGCGAGCATGAATTTTGTGGTGGTTGTCCGTAAAGGAATATTCCATTTCCATAAATGCTTCGTTAGGTTCAGATAGGATTCTTAGAACATTTTCTTTATTCATCAGGTCTGATTGTTCGAAAGTTACAATTTGACTGAATTCTTTGTAGATATTCCAGATATATTCACCGATTATTTTATTGGCAGGAATACCGAAATGTTCCTCAATCGTATCATTAGCCATAATCACTTTACCGTCTTTTTGGAACAGCATCATTCCATCCGAGGACTGTTCAAAAATACAGCGAAATAATGCCTCGCGTTCTTCCAATTCGTTGCTGGTTAAAGTAAGATTCGTAATATCCTGCATAGCTACAATTACACTTTCATAGTCCTTTTGCTCGCCCAAAGGAATATTCCAAGAAATGTTAAAATAGAGTTTGTTACCTTTCAGGTCATAGTTAATGCCCTGCCCCTGAAAATATTCCTTCTCTTCTGCCACCGCTAAGATCGAATCCAACATAACATTATGCGCTTCATCTTTAAAAATAAGCTGCAGATTATCCAGCAACTCCCGTTTATTCACTGCCTTATAAATACGCAGAGTAGTATTATTCACATCTACTACTTTCAGTTTGTCTAACAAGTCATCGAATTTTTCAGGATTCTCCGTCAGGTATTTACGCAGATCTTCAATTCCATCCTGCTTAAGTTTCTGAACTTCACTTTTAATTTCTCTGAAATCTTCTACCCACAAAGACACAGGGGATTGATCAAACAAGATTCGATAAAACGATTGGCTCAACGCATTCATTTTTCCTGCCTTAATATGTTTTCTGTTTCGCGAGCTATCATCAGCTCTTCATTAGTTGGTATTTTTAGCACGATTACTTTTGCTTCGGCTGAACTTAAAACTTGGATATCATCACTATGTTTGGCATTTTCTTCCAGGTTAATCTTTATGCCGAGCGCTTCCATATCCCGGCAGATAATATCACGAGCAATCGGCATATTTTCACCTACTCCGCCGGTAAAAACCAAAACATCAAGTCCGTTCAGAGCGGCAAAATAGCTGCCGATGTATTTTTTTATGCGGTAGCAATATACATTTAACGCCATAATCGCCTTGGGATTATTTTTTTCCAATACTTCGCTTTCAATTTCCCTCATATCATTGGAAATATGACTCAAACCCAGCATACCGCTTTTTTTATTTAATATGTTATTCACTTCTTCCACTGTAAGTCCAAGCTGTTGTTGCATATGTATCGGAATGGCAGGATCAATGTCTCCGCAACGGGTTCCCATCATCAAGCCCTCTAAGGGAGTAAAACCCATTGAAGTATCTATTGATTTACCATTTTTGATGGCAGAAATGGAAGCTCCGTTACCAAGATGACAGGTTATCACTTTCATATCCGTCAACGGACGGTGTAAAAATTCCGCCGCTTTAAAGCTTACATATTTGTGGCTGGTTCCATGAAAACCGTAACGCCGAATTTTATAGTTAGTATAAAATTCCAGCGGTAAGGGATACAAATATGCCATAGCGGGCATTGTTTGATGAAAAGCAGTATCGAAAACACCGCATTGAGGACATTCCGGCATTTTATTTTTTACTGCTTCTATGCCTTTCAAATTGGCAGGATTATGCAGTGGCGCCAGAGATATACATTCTTCCATCACTTCTACCACATTATCAGTAATTTTCACCGCATCGGAATAATGTTCTCCGGCATGCACCAAACGATGGCCTACTGCATCTATTTCCGTTAGTTCATTCAGAACGCCAGTGGCCGGATCAATCAGCGCTTCCAAAATAAGTTGCAAACCCTGTTCATGATTATCAATCACCATTTCGCGTTTCTTTTTCGTGTATTTGCTACTTTTAAAGGTAAAAAGCGCAATATCTTCCCCGATTTTTTCTACAATGCCCTCTGCCATTAAGTTCTCTGTTTGCATATCAATAAGCTGATATTTAATAGAGGAACTACCGCAATTTAATACTAATATTTTCATATCTTCCCGATCCATTAAATTTCATTGTGCGTCTAATCCTGATTATTTGATTATATGTCAAATGCTTTTTTAACCTTGCTCATTACTCGCACTTTGGCCTTTCCCTTCAGTTTCTGCTCAACTTATGGTAACTTATTAAGCCAAAAGAGCTTAAGCATAATAATCTGAGTTAATCCGTGCACTTCATTTTTCCTTGTTATTTTGCTTGGCCACAAAATGCACTGCTATGTCCTTATCGGGCACAAAATCGTAAAATTCCCAGGTATAACTATCTTTTTTCCGTTTCTGAACCGGAAAAGGCAGAGCGGTTATTTCCACCTTCTTTCCTTTTCTGAGAGTATATTTTGCATAAGGTAAAGGTCTGCCCCAAGCATTTGCTGAAGTAATAATATATTTGGCATAATTTCCTTTCAGTGCCTGAGTATAGATAATTTGCACGGAGCAAAATGACTTTGCGGGCAAAGAAAGTGAAAAAGAAAAACCGTTCTGGGTCTGTTTTTTCATTGTTACTTTGGCATCTTTCCCTTCCTGAATGGCTATTTTTTTTAGGGTTGCCGGCAAACAAACACTATCCACCGGAATCGGAAAATAAATTAATTGGGCAACAGCAATGGTATCGTAATTGGCAAAATAATATAAGCCCTCCATTTCCCACCTCTCTTTTTGGAGGGTAAAATTTAATTCTTCCGCCTCAAAGCTAAGTGCCGAAAGGGCTGTTATGCCGATTATTAAAATAGATAGAACTACATATTTCACTTGATGACGATCAGTTTAGCCGTTCCCAATGCTTTGCCATCGTTCGTTAAACGGACAAAATATATACCGTTGGCAAGCTTGGGAAGCAGCCAATCCACTTCCTTTTTTGTGTATTTTGTTGCGGCAAGTTTGCGTCCTTTGAGGTCATATAAAATCAGTTCTGCCTTACCGGAAATCTTTTGGCCATAAACAATATGTAATGCCTTTCCGGAATTCATATTCAGCACGGAAGGATTTATGATCAGTTTACCGGTAGCAGAGGGCAAAACACTATCCTCTACGGAAATTGGCAATTGCACCGAAAAGGTCTTAAGTTCCGAGGGTTCGGCAAAAAACAGGGTATCAAACACCGTTTCATCATTAAGGGGATTTTTTACCCAAAACCGCGTTTTCATAGGCCATAAATCATCTGTGGCAATGCCTTCCGCATTAGTTATAATCGGATTATTAAATTCACCCCAACCGGATTGACTGTGAAAAACAGAAACACCGGCAACCGGTAAACCGCTTAAATCAGTACATATCACTTGGAGAGTGAATCTGGCAGAACAATATTGTGAACTGCAAACCGAAGGTGAAATATCTTTTGCCCAACCATAAACATTATCACCATTAAAATTATCATAAAGCATTTGAATTGCACATTGAGTATCGTATAAGGGGCTTAAATCATTTTCCAAGCCCTCTCCCCAATGAACCGTATCATCAGTTAATTCTGCAGCTCGTAGCGTAAAATATCCTTGAGCAGGTGTATTACAACTTTCCGGAATTTGAATGAGATGAAACTCCAAAGAATCTGGAGTAATAACAAAGGTAAGTGAGTCCTCGGCATCCAGATAAGTTACCGTTTCAATGTTATAGTAGTGGAAAAATCTGCTTAATTCAATCTTCAGCACATTATCTTCTTCAAACCAGAATCTGCTGATTAAATTTTCCACAATGGGATTTGCCCCAGCGAAGGATATTGCGGTAAAAAGCACGCATAATAGAACAAGGCGTTTCATTTTCCTTTCCTCCTCTTTACTTTCTGAAAAACAAAAACCTTTCTTAATATTATATGCAATTTTTATTCCAGTAATAGGATGGACGCTTGTTATTTATTTTAGAGAGAACTTTAACTTTAGCTGATTTCGCTTCCCTTCCCAGCTTTTGTCTTACTATCTTCCTATCTACTTCTCCTTATTTGCTCCCCTTCCTCTCCTCCTAAACGAGGAGCAAAGGAGGGGAAGAGGAGGAGTGGATGAGGCGAGGCATAAGCGTAATTGGCAGGGGAAAAGCAACTTAGAAAATATATGCAGTTCCTGATAACTTTTGGGCATCTGCCTGAAAATTGGTTTGGGATTGGAGGGGAAGTAAAATAGCGGGTATCTGCTCAGAAACGATAAAGAACGGAAACTCCCTGCCCCTGTTGATAATAACTTAGCTGCCAATGAGGAGTGGTTTTTAATGTTAATTTTGCCGTTACATATCCAATTACCGCTCCGGTAAAAACATCGCTGGTCCAATGCTGATCATCGTTCAGGCGGGATAACGAAGTTAAAGTTGCCATTACATAAACCGTGGGTGGAATCCATTTTATTGGTTGATTCGCTTCTGCTATGATGGGTGCTATGCTCCAAACCAAAGTTGAGTGCCCGGAAGGAAAACTATCATTGTGAAACGAAAATTTGCTTCCGTTCCAAAATTGTTCGCCTTGGTCTTTTAAAGGCCTTTGCCTTTGCGAAGCCATCTTGAGGATTTGCGTAACTGATAAAGCCAAAACAGAACTTTTTAAACACAGCAAACCCGTGTCGGTAATCTTTTCATTTTGGGCAAGATACCCTCCTAAAGTGGTTATGGCTAAAGCTGGAAGCACAATTTTCACCTCTCCGCATTGCTTTGCGCCCGTAAAAATATTATCGGTAAATTCAGTTCGGTTGCGTTGATAGAGCTCACGCAATTCGTCATCCAGAAAATATAAACTCCCTGCTGTTAAAATTATGACGCTTGCCTGTAGCCAATTTGCTTTTTGCCAGTTTAGGGGAGCCGTTGCCTCGGTATAAATTGTTGCAGGATAGGAAAGTAGATAATCTGTTGGATAACTATTTTCCTCTGCGGAAAGCGCAAAACAAACCATCGGCAATACGATTAAAATGATTAGGAAACTTCTCTTCATATAGAAAGGATACACAAAATCATTGCGCTGGCAAGTGCAAAACGCGATAGATATTATCCACTAATTTTCAGGTACAGGCGGACGCCGTTATTTGTACAGGCGGACGCCGTTCCGCCTTATTTTTTTCGGCGCTACAGCGAGCGCCGGTACAAAAAACCCACTGTACAGGCGGACGCCGTTCCGCCTAATTTTTTCGGCGCTACAGCGAGCGCCGGTACAAATAAATCCCCCTGTACAGGTGGACTCCGTTCCGCCTAATTTTTTCGGCGCTACAGCGAGCGCCGGTACAAAAAATCAAGGGTTTATAGGGTTTCTAATTTAAATTTCCGTTAGGAGGAACTTGTTTTTCAGCTGCATATTTTTCTTGACAGATAACAGAAGTTAAATAGGTGTGTATTTAATAGCGATACACATCAATCCCAATTATCCTCAATCCCGTATAATAAATTCTATCCAAGGGAAGGGTAACAATTAGATTCGTGCCAAAACAATATAAGAATACAAGTGCTAAGAACACTATCAATTATAGTGACGGAACAAAAATATTCGTCGCAAAGCAGGTTAAATGATAAAAGAAATCGGTCGTCTGAATCTGGATGATTATAAAATCCTTGATGCAGAAGTGGAAAAAATATTCCGCAATTTAGAAAAGGGAAAATACGCTTTGGCGGAAAAGCAAATAATAGATACTGGAAACACAGCTAATTATTTTGTGCGTGAAGAAATGGGTAAACGCCTGGCTCAATATCCCGGAAATGGTGAATTGGATGCAATTTGCATTCGTCTTTTGGAGCATTTTATTTATGGCGTAAGAGCTACGGCTTTATTTTATTTCTATTATAAACATCAGGAACATCCTGAAATCATTGTAAAAACAGTGGAAAAGACCTTTGAAAGCGTGCCCTGGGAATCAGAAACCATCTGTTTTGAACTTTGGAAGAAAGCCCCCGATGTGATGCAAGAATATATGCCTCTTTGGGCTGAATCCGATAATGAAAAAAAGCGCGCCATCAGTATGCATGGAATGGAAAATATTGCTTCTCGCCACCCTCAATATGTGCTTACTTTTGTTTCTCGTTTATTGGATGACGAAAGCGAAGAAGTGCAGAAAAAAGTAAGCCATATCCTCACTCAGGTTGGTAGGCAACGTCCTGTTCAATGTTACAGTAATATCCGTCGCTGGCTTATGGAAGGTGACGAAAACCGTATTCGTATTCTTTGGCAAACGATGAAAAAACTGGCTAATATCTACTCTCAACGCAGTAGAAGAGATAAAACCAACGAATTTATGAATATTACCCAAAAGACAATTTCGGACTGGCGTAACGACTCTAATCCCAAAGTATCTTTAATGGGATCAAAACTTTATGGAATCATCAATAAAAAGAAGAAAAAGGACTTTCATAACAACAAGGTAAGCAATTCAGAGAATAATCGCTCCTCCCGACAAATATGAAACTCATTTCCCAATATTCCCACATCGCTGTAATTTTGGTGGAACCAATCTACGGAGGAAATGTAGGCGCCATAGCCAGAATTATGCATAATTTTTGTTTTTCTGACTTGCGCATAGTAGGCAAAGTTCCCGAAAAAAATGATTTCTACCTCGCTATGCACAGTGAACAAATTCTGGAAAATGCTAATACTTATACCTCTCTGAAAGATGCCGTTGCAGACCTGGAACGAGTTATTGCCTTTTCCCGTCGCGTGGGTAAAACCAAACCCATAGACCTTAGTCCTCGGCAGATGGCAAAATATGTGCATAATTTGCCCAATGCTAAAATAGGACTTGTTTTTGGACGCGAGACATACGGCTTAACTGATTCCGAGGCAGAACTTTGCACACTTCGCTGTCACTTTATGGCAAACCCGGATTTCCCTTCTTTAAATCTGGCTCAGGCAGTTGCCTTGGCACTTTGGGAAATTTATGCTTTGCCAGTGGAAGAACAACAAACCCTAAATAAATATTACAATGCCGCCCGTAAAGAAGAAATAAACAATATTCACAAATACATAATGGCAGTTTTACATTCCATCGGCTTTTTTCAAAAAAAAGAAACAATCAATTGGGATAACCTTATTGCTAAAATGCTGGCTCAGCTAAATCCCGATAAAATTATGCTTTATCGAATCAGACAATTGTTTAATCGGATAAATGTGTTAGTAACGGGAAAGGGATTGGGTTATAATTCTGATATTGAGGCAAAGCCAAATGCAAAATCAGCGGAAAAAACAGCACAGGAAACTTCGTCTCCTCTGGCAAATAATAATGTGGCCATTACCATAAAGGAAAAACAATGAAAAAAATACTTTGTCTCCTCTTATTATGCTTGCCATTAATAATTATGGCAACCACTCTAAACACTACGGTGCAATTTCCGGTTTTGGAAAATGGACTTTCGACCTCTTCATTAAGTAAACAGGGTTATGGCTTTTCCGGCGCCCCCGGAACTTTGCAACTGCCTGTTAAACAAATAAATATCCTCTTACCCAAAGATGCGGTGGTGGATAATTGGCAGATAACTTTTCCGGAGGCAAAAACTCTCCCGGGTGAATCCCCTGCCGTGAATCCTGCTTTTACTGATGGCGAGCACATATTAACTTATCCCTTTCAGAGAAACATTATCTCTCGTTACCGCTATCAGGGCTTAAGAAAATGGGGTGAACTTAATTTTGCCTGTTTTAGCGTTCTTCCAGCTGTTTATAACGGTTCCAATTGGCTTTGGAACAGCTCCTGTCAGATTTTGATAAACTACACTGCCTCAGCTAAAACCAAAGGGACAATTCCGCCCACTTGTAAAAACGCTAATTATTTTGCCAATCCGCAATATCTTACGCAGTGGTACAATACCTCCAAAGAACGCAATAACCATCTTCTAATTATAACTACCCCAGAGCTTTACAATGCGTTAAGTGCACTGGTCTTTTTCCGCCAATCCCAAAACATTGATGTCTCCTTTTGCAATATAGCAACAGCATTGGCTTCCGGGATGGGAACCGATAATGCTGAAAAATTACGCAACTTTCTGCAAAATACCTATAATCAAAATCCTTTTTCCTATTTACTTTTGGCAGGTGATTATGATATAATACCCCCGGCTTATGTAACTCCGGAACCCGATGGAGCGGAAACAGTTCCTACCGATTTCTTTTATTCTGATTTAAGCAGTGATTGGGATACCGATAATGATGGCAGAAGAGGTGAGTATTCAACCGGTTATATGGATGAGGACTATGGCATTGACTTCACGCCTGAGGTATTTGTGGGACGCATTTCTACCAATGTGGTTTCTGAGGTTTCCTCTATTGCCAATCGCATCGTTGAATATGAACAAGTTAGCGAGCCCTGGAAAGATAAAAATCTGCTTCCTGCCTGTTTTCTCAACTATCAAGATGAGCCGGAACTGGGATTTCTTCCAACCGATGGCGGACTATTTATGGACTATTTATGTGATACCTGTTTGGCAGAGCAGAACAATTTTACGATGTATGAACAAGAAGGCGTAGTAACTTCATTTCCCAGTGACTTACCAGTTAATTATGACAACCTTCGCAACAAAATCAATGCCGAAAGCTGGGGATTTATTAACTGGAGTGCTCATGGCAGTGCAACTTCCTCTTCCCGAAAAGTTTGGATGGCAGATTTTAACCATAATAACATTCCTGATGGCGGAGAAATGGATTGGATGGGAATGGTGGATCGCCAAAGTTTTATTAGTTTACAAAATCAAGATGGAACCGTAATTTTTGCCGCTTCTTGTGATAATGGAATGCTGGATATCAATGAAACCTGCCTGGCAGAATATGCCTTAATAAAAAAAGCGGTGGGTGTTTTAGCCGCCACCAGAACCGGTTGGTATAAAATTGGTTGGCTGAATCCAGGTTGGGGTGGACTTTCCAGCTATAATTATCATTTTGTGGAGAATTTCCGTCAGAACAAGCTTGACTTGGGCTCCGCGCATTCTTATGCCAATCTTTTACATACGCAATATTATCTTTTTGGTGATTCACTGGATACCGGAGGCATAATTTATCCTGAATTGCAAAATGTTTATACTTTTATGCTTTTTGGCGATCCGATGATTGGTTGGACGGATGAAGAACCCAATTTGAACGGAGAAATCTTAGTTTGGGAACCCAGTGGCAATGAAGGCATTGCCTTAGTTAACGCAATTCACCAGCTCACTAATTTTAATGTTATCTATACCGATAAACTTATTCCTGATTACAACTATATAAATAACTTTGAGGCAGTGTTTTATCTTGCCGGGGATTCTATTTTGGCATCCTCACTTGAGCCAACTTCCTTTGCCTATAGTTACTTAAACAGCTATCTGGAAGCAGGCGGTAAACTCTACTGCGAGAATTATATAGATGCAAGCAACGGACCTCTTTATACCAAAATGGGAGCTCAACTTGCCGATCCCGTGAATATATCTTCTCTTTATCACCCGGAAACCCATTTTTCCTGGAATTATGCTGCTTCCGATTCACTTATTTTTGCCTTATTGCCTAATCAAGAAACTGCCTCAGGAATCTTTTTAGCGAACAATGGAGAAACGGATAATCCGATTCTGGCAATTTTAAACTCTACCGACGATTATAAAGTTATTACTTCCTCCTTTCAGTTCTCGCAAGTGCAAGAAGGTGAACATACTTTAGCTGAACTGGCAGGCATAATTCTTTCTGCATTGGATGTTTATGATTATATTCCAGATGGTAATAGCGATCCTGTCTTTTGCCCAGCGATTCAAACATTAAGTGTTTATCCCAATCCCGCAATCCAAAACTCCCAAATTAGCTTTAATTTAAATAAATCAGCTTCGCTTTCGCTTTCCGTTTATAATATTAAGGGACAAAAAGTTAAAGATCTGGTTAACGCACCAATGAAGAACGGTTCCCATCAATTTTCTTGGAATGGCAAAGATAACTATAACAGAAAGTGCTCCAGCGGAGTTTATTATTACAAAATATCAGTGGAAGGTAAGTCCTTTACCAAAAAGCTGTTACTGCTTAATTAATATGAACGATTTGACTGTTTGTAAGATGAAGTTTTAGCGAAGAAATCAAATTTTAGGGAAAGATAAATGGATCACTTATCTAAGACCTTGAATGTCCTGCAGTCCTTAAACTTCCGTTACTAAAAGTAATTGCGGAAATGAATGAGATACTTTTATTTGTGACACGGTAATTTCAGGATAGGATAAATTATGTTTTTCAGGAAATTACATTGCTTCCTTTGGCATTTATGGCTCGCTACCATTTATTTCGTAAAAGCCACTTTTATCCGCATTTTTACCCGGGATAAGATAAAACGCCGTCTGCGTTATTTACACAATAACGCCAGAATCAGCCAAAGTTTTATCCGCTCTTTTAAGATAGAGCTTCAAATCAATCATCCTGAACGCCTGCGAGAAATACAAAACAGTGCTTATTTAGCCGTTTCCAATCATACTACCTATCTTGATATAATCCTGCTCGCTTCTATGGAACAATTTGTGTTCATTACTTCTACGGAAATGCGAGGAATTCCTTTTTTAGGGAAAATAACGCGTAATGGCGGTTGTTTATATACCAATCGCAATAAATATGTGTCTCTGCCAGCTGAAATTGATAATTTCGCTGCCACTCTTCAGCAGGGTTTTAAGGTCTTGCTTTTTCCCGAAGGAACGAGTACCGATGGCAGGACAGTTCATCCCTTTCATAAATCCCTCTTTCAAATTGCCCTAAAAGCAAAATGTCTTGTTTTGCCACTTTGTATCAAATACATTGCCCTTGATGGCAAAAAAATTGATAATGACACTCAGGACACCATTTTCTGGTATGGAGATATGCCTTTTCTAAAACACTATTTCAAGCTGATCGGTCATCAAATAGCAGCGGAAATTGATATCTTGGAAGCAGTTCCCTATCAGGAAAACAGAAGAAGACAAGAATTATCCGATTTGGTTTATAGCCAAATATTATTATCTTATCTACAAAGAGAAAGTTTTATTGACAAACAATGCGGTTCCATAGGTGTTGAAACATAAAATAAATTGCCTATGGGGCAAAGATATAAGGAGCAAATATGAAAACCGAAGACAACAAAAAGAACAAACTGCACTTAAACAGGATTAACTTTATCCTTTTGCTGGTAGCCGCTTTAATCCTTATTGCCGGCTATTTCATTATGTCCTTTAATGAAATCTCTCTTTCTCCGATTCTATTAATTATTGCGTATGCCATAGTAATTCCCATAGCATTGCTCTATCAGCCCAAAAAGAAATAATATGCCCCTTTTATCCGAAGAGACATTAGTCCGCCTAAACAAATTTCAGCTAACTGCCAAAAGCATCGTGGAAGGTTTCCTTGTGGGTTTGCATAAATCACCTTTTCATGGTTTCAGCGCTGAATTTTCCGATCACAGACAATATAATCCGGGCGAACCGTTAAAAGACCTCGATTGGAAACTTTTGGCTAAAACTGAGCGTTATTATGTCAAACGCTATGAAGAAGAAACCAATCTGCGCTGCTATGTCCTTTTAGATCATAGCAAATCAATGTTTTTCAGTTCCGGCAAAAACAGCAAAATGGAATATGCCACAAAACTCGCCGGTGCTTTAATTTGGCTGATGATTGCTCAAAAGGATGCCGCCGGACTTTATACCTTTAATAACAAAATTACTGCCGCCTATCCTCCCAAAGCAATTAGAACCTATACTTCTCAATTGTTTACCGCTCTTTTGGATTTGCAAGCGGAAGATCAAACCGATTTATTAACTCCTCTGCATCAAATTGCGGAAATAATCAAAAAACGCTCGTTGATTATCGTTATCAGTGATCTCTTAGATGAACCCGAAAAGATAATGGAAGCGCTAAAACATTTCCGTGCCAGGAACCACGAAGTATTAGTTTTTCACATAATTGACCCCAAAGAAGAAAAGTTTGATTACAAAAGGGAAGCCCAATTCATCGATAGCGAGACCGGAGAAAAAATAACCGTTTCCCCTTGGCAAATTCATAAGGAATATCAGGAAAATTATCATAACTTTACCAACTTTCTCAAAAAAGAATGCTACAAACATCAAATTGAATATAATGCCGTAGATACGCACACTCCTATTGAGGATTTACTATTGAAGTATCTTATCAAAAGGCAAAAGGGTTAGAGTATGAATTACCGCTATGTTTTATGTGAAACAATTGAGTCCGAACTCTCCCAAGCCATTACTGACATTACTTTTAACCCTGATCAGGAATTAGCGACTTTGCTAAAAAAAGCCCTTCTTGGCGAAACGAATGAAATTGCCAGAGATATTCTAAACTGTATGCTGAAAAATATAGAACTGGCTCCTAAAATAGAAATTCCTCTTTGCCAAGATACGGGAACTTTAGTTGTTTTTGCTGAAATTGGAAACAAATGTATTATTGAAGGTCCGCCTTTACCGCAAATTATCAATAATACCCTCACTAAGGTCTCTTCAGAATTATTTTTGCGCTCTTCCATCTTGAAAGACCCCCTTTTGCAGAGAGAAAATTCTGAAACCAACTCCCCGGCTATAATCCATATTGACATTGTGGATGGTGATAAACTGAAATTGCAAATTGCTCAAAAGGGTGGCGGAGCCGAAAATATGAGTCGGCTAAAAATGTTCACTCCTTCTGCTGAACCTAAAGAAATTATAAATTTTGCCATAGAGACAGTTCAACTGGCAGGTGGCAAAGCATGCCCTCCTTTAATTATCGGAATTGGCATAGGAGGTAATTTTGAGAACTGTGCTCTTTTAGCTAAAAAGGCATTATTTCAACCCCTAACCAGTAAAAATCCATTAGCGGAATATGCCACCTTGGAACAGGATATTTTGGCTGGCGTAAACAATACCGGAATCGGAGTTCAGGGTTTGGGAGGAAATAATACCGCTCTAACTGTTCATATTTTAACTGCACCTTGTCATATTGCTTCTTTGCCTGTAGCGGTAAATGTGCAATGTCATTCTCATCGGCACAAGGAAATAATTATCTAACTTATGAAAACTTATGATCTTACATTGCCTCTTAGCACAGCTGATATTGCCAAATTAAACAGGACTGACAAAGTTCTGTTAACCGGCTGCCTCTATACTGCCAGAGATGCAACGCATAAAAGAATCGTTAATATTTTGCAAAAGGGAGAAAAACTTCCCTTCAGTTTGGCTGATGTTGCTTTATTTTATTGCGGTCCCAGTCCAATCCGACCCGGAAATATCTGTGGAGCCATAGGTCCCACAACCAGTGCAAGAATGGATATTTATACCCCGTTTTTACTCCAAAATGGTTTAAAAGTTATGATCGGCAAAGGAGATCGCTCTCCTGAAGTTCAGAAAGCCATAACTGAATATGGAGCTGTCTATTTTATTATGCCAGGAGGGATTTCCGCCTACCTATCTCAGCATATTGTTTCCTGTGAAACATATCTTTGGCAGGACTTGGGTCCCGAGGCCATCTATAAACTTTGGGTGAAAGATATTCCTGTGTATGTTCATAGTAAATAGAGCATAACATTTATAGCGATGTGGCGTAAGCCCCTCGAAAAGTGTAAAACATATTGTTTTCTATTTCTCTCGCATCTTTAAAATAAAGCCCCTTGTGGGAGACACAATTATAGCGATGGAGGCGTAAGCCCCTCGAAAAATGAAAGACAAAATCGTTATCATTTAATATTTTTGCAATCTTGAAAAAGCCCCTGAGGGCGACACAATCATAGCAATAGGGTGTAAACATCTCGAATATAAAGATGTTAGCTAAAAGTTCCGTTAGGAACGATACATACTAACGACGGGTTTTAACTCTCTGAAACAAAAACCATATTATTTAGTCCCAGCGGGACGACAGATATTAACGACGGGTTTTAACCCTCTGAAACAAAAACCATATTATTTAGTCCCCGCGGGACGACAGATATTAACGACGGGTTTTAACCCGGCGCATAAATGTCAGGATGTCAGAAAAGTCCCAGCGGGACGACAGATTTCAGCGACGGGTTTTTAACCCGTTGCAAAAATACAGTAGGGTTGACTTCTTCGTCAACCACAACAAGCAAACTATCAAGCTTTCATATAATAAGCGGAAACTTCAGAATTTGGCTGTATGGGGAACGAAGAGGACTTCGTTCTTCCTTTGGATTATAATCTCTCACAGATTGCACTGATTTCACAGATTGAGTTTTAGAAACAAGGATTTAAAGGACTATTTTAATAGATAGTAATTATCCAATATTAACGCTGCAATCATCATCTGTCGTCCCGCTGGGACTTTTTTATTTATTTTTCCTACGCCGGGTTAAAACCCGTCGTTAATACCTGTCGTTCCTAACGGAACTGTTTCTCCAGTTATAAGATAGCATATTATACTGTCATTTAATGCACCGAGTTAAAACCCGTAGTTATCATCTGTCGTCCCGCTGGGACTTTTTTATTTATTTTTCCTACGCCGGGTTCAAAACCAGTCGTTAATACCTGTCGTTCCTAACGGAACTATTTCTCCAGTAGTAAGATAACATATTATCCTGTCATTACATTCGCCGGGTTAAAACCCGTCGTTAATACCTGTCGCTCCTAACGGAACTATCTATCCAGTTGTAAATTAGCATATTATACTGTCATTTCATTCGCCGGGTTAAAAACCCGTCGTTAATACCTGTCGTTCCTAACGGAACTATTTCTCCAGTTATAAGATAACATATTATACTGTCATTTCATTCGCCTGGTTTAAAACCCGCGTTCCTAACGGAACTATTTCTTTCCTAATGAGTTATTATATATTCTGTAAAATTATTGGATAAAAATAATTATCGTGGATATAGGCATTTATCAGTGAACATATTTTGTTCAATTATGGACTGTAGTTTTCTATTGAACTTCAACTCATTGCATAGATTAATTCCATCCAGAAAAAATTGAAAAAGTTGCTCTTCCAAAAATACAGTTTGCTTGTTCAGAATTAGATCAGTCAGTTCAATCAAAATATATTCAATACTCTTAAGATATAAAGCAGATTATTGACAATATAATATTATACCAATCATATCACAATTTAGTGCACTATCAAAAAAAATGTAGAGCAGAAAATGTTTTTGTTTGATGTCTAAATGTAGCTATTGGTCTATTGCAAGAAATGTAGTTGCTAAAATGTGACATATCCATATAAATGGCAAATAGTTAGATGCCAATAGTAAGGTCGCTAAAAAAGGGTTTATACATAAGAATAGCAAATATTTATAAGCCAGTAATTATTTTCAGCTCTGTGCAATATTTATTTTTGTCTGCAACTCATTATGCACCAAAGCGATATCACCATTCTCAGCAGACAAAATACTATTATCTTTAGCCATTCTTACTCGCTGCTTGATTGCTGCCGCAAAGCATCCCGAACTCATCCCGAATGGCGATACGGGATGCATTCGGGATGCGCTTCATCTGCACAGGAATGATCCGTAAGGAAAAAAAGAGATTGACATAATCGGGCTATTTTTGTGGTTGGAATGAAATGGAAAATTAACTGTTCATTATAACAAATAGGAGACCAAGCTTATGAATTTGAATAGAAGTCGCCTAATCCTTCTTCTGCTGTTTATTTTTATCATAGTAGGAACGGTAATTATAGCGCAGAAACAGCCAGAGACGGAAAAATATGTTGTAGATGACTTCCGGGTTGAAGATATTCCTGCAGATGATGGTAGTGGATTAATGCTTTCCTGGAAACCGCTGGAACGAAACAAACGCATAATTGAATATCGAGTTTACCGGGGAGTAAGTCCTGATCAATTATTCTTTTTAGAAGCCATTCCCGTGAATGTGAAGACCGGAGTCGCTTCTGAGCGAATGTATTATTACGACAATTCTGGCAGCGAATTTTTTGATATATCCTCTCCTCGCCATTTAAAAAAGGAGAAGCAGCAAGGCAAGAACAGTCCTCTTTACGAAAAAATGCCGCGGGACATTGCGTTTTTAGCTGATATGTCCGGAAAATATTCTCTGCTTTCCGTTAGTGAAAAGAACAATTACTATTACAGAAGCCAAAAAGTGACTCTCGACAAATTGCCGCAATCAAAAGCGGAAAGTTCTTTTCCTAAAGAAGGTGAGACCTATGCTGGTTTGAAGAATAATCAGCAAACGGTGCTCTGTTTTTTAAATCCGGGTGAAAAATATTATTATACTGTAGTGGCGGTGAATGAAAGGCGTCAATATCAAAAACCAGCTAATATATCTTTTGGAATCCCTTATCCAAATCCGCCTGAACCCGCATCTGAATTTTACAGTGTAGTTTTGGAAGATAGTAGAGAGCTGAGATTTGAATGGGAATTGCCTATTTTTCGGTCGGACATAGTTCAATATCGCGTTCATCAAATTCCGGCGTTGGCAGATTCGATGTGGAATATTATGCGCAATAATCCTGGGCTTTTACGGGAAAAGACAGCGGTATTGAATCAGGGATTAGTTGGCTATGGTTCTTTGAAGAATTACTGTAAATACTCCATTCCTCGGGAAGATTCCCTTAGTATATACAAAAATTCTCGTTACGCCTTGGAATTAATAGATGCTGATGGTTATAGCAGTTTTTCCGCTCTAACGAAGCCACGGTTGAAAAACAGTTACAATCTTCCCGCCAAACCCATATTTACGATGGAAGACAAACCCAATGACAAAGGTGATCGTTTAACGGTGGTTTGGGATAGTCCCATCTGTTTTGTGGTGAAAACGACTGCGCTAAATAGCAATTTTACCAAATTTAGAGTAAACTATCAGTTAAATCAAACCGAAACCCAAAAAGTGGATAACATCTATTTTGAATTTTACAAGAAAGGGGAAACCACTCCTTTTGTCCGTCTGAACGAATTTTATCAAGATAATAGCGTAATTTTGCAAGTGCCCGATGGTTATAATTATAAAAAGGGATTCCGTGTGAAAATTGCTATGAAAGGCAAACCGGAAATTCCGGAGGATTACTATCTGGAACAGGATTTGGAATATGATCCTCAAATGCTGGCGATTATGCCCACCAAGGCACTTTACCGAAATGGCAAAAATGTTTCCAAGATAGACAATGTGGTGTATAGGAAAAGTGTGTCTTCTCCGCAGTTAACTTTGGTGAAACGCAATACATCTTATGATAATTCTTTGGATGTAACCATTCCTTATGCCAGTATGATTCAGAAACCGGTAGAGGGATTTTGCTATGCCAAAGGCGATTCTTTCATTACTGTCATCAACGGAGAACGCCAGGCACGCAAATTAAAAAATGGAGATAAAACCACTCCTCTCGCTTTGCTTTCGCCCAAGCTTGATCTGGTTTATGATAAAAAGAATGAAACCCGGATTGAAACTAATATTTTCCCCGATTTAGGCAAAAAAGAAGCGGAAGAAAAAGTAAAAGAACTTACCAAACAACTTTCCGAGCTGCAAACCCAAAAAGCAATGTTAACTGATCCCGCAATGGCTGAACCAATAAATCAAAACATTGAACAGATTCAAAAACAGCTGAATGCCTATGGCAAAAATGAAAATCTGCTCTCCGCCAACAAGATAGCCGGCAGAAAAAGCCGCATGCGCTATATAGCCAAAATTAGAGAGGACTATAATCGCTGGACAAGTTATCAAGTTGTGCGCACTGATGGGAAAGGACTTTTTACCGAAAGCGATATGTTGAAAGACGGGGACGAAATAAAATATATGAAACCCGTCTCCAATGTGTTTGATACTAATAAATACACTACTTTGGTAGCAATGATCATCTTCGGGATAATGGTAGTGGTCTTTA
The DNA here is from genome assembly GCA_039680785.1 of Candidatus Cloacimonas sp. Lineage (NCBI taxonomy): Bacteria > Pseudomonadati > Candidatus Cloacimonadota > Cloacimonadia (SeqCode) > Cloacimonadales (SeqCode) > Cloacimonadaceae (SeqCode) > Cloacimonas (SeqCode) > Cloacimonas sp. (SeqCode). Next base: position 71,926 of record JBDKSF010000068.1, on the reverse strand, counting down.
TCAATTTAGCCAGACGGGGCAAGAATTTATACATTCGTCCCATAGCCGGTTTGGAAGAAATTGACACGGCTGTCGGCAGAGCTACAGAAATGGGACGCCCAATGATGTATATGATGGGAAATGGTTCTTTGAGTGATGTGGCCACTATTGCCTCGATGGGAATTTTAAGTTTGGTGGCTCGTAAAGCGGCAGAATATGACATAAAACTAATTGTTCCCGTCTATAATTACATAGTGATGCCCATCGTTCAAGAAATTGTTAGAGATGCACATTACTCTGTAGGCCGTCCGGATAGTTTTGATAAAAACAATGTATTTTTTTTAACCGATGTTCAATTTGCCTATGTGGCAGGTGTGAATGGAATAATGATTCGGGAGCGGTCGGCAACTAATTTCTTTATGGGTTATTTTGCAGCCGAGGCATTGTTGATGACGGAAACCGGTAACTATTTGGGTTCATATCAGATAGCTGGAACCGATGCCGTTACTCAAATCCCCTTTTTTATTACTACTTGTGATTATACTTTAATCGGAGAAGAGCTTTATGCCGCTTCTTCCTATTTAAATCGTGAACCGATGCAGCTGGGAACTTTGAAGGCACAGGACTATTATAAATTCCTCATTTTTGCTTTTGTAATTGCCGGAGCGGTGCTTTCCAGTTTTCAATTGACGGGTTTAACTGAAATATTTCCTATTAAATAAATGAGGTCCTAAATGAAGAAAACAATTCCTTTAATTATGGTAATCGTGGGGGGCATAATCTTTGTGTTATATGCCTTTAGTCCCCACAAACTTTTACAGGATGATTTCTACAACAAGTTTTACCTTCCTTGGGCTTATGCTTCAGCGCCTTGGGCGGCTCTTTTGGGAGTGATAAGTTTGTGTATGATGCATAGCAGTAAAATAAAAAGGCGTGCTCCTAAATGGCAATATAGCTATTTCTTTTTTGGTGGATTCATCATAACATCGCTTGCCGGTTTTATCGGTGGAACGCAAAAAGGTAGTATGTTGATGTGGATATTTGAAAATATGCAAATGCCAATGAGCTCTACGATGTTTTCGCTTTTGGCATTTTATATGGCATCCGCAGCTTATAAAGCATTTAGAGCTCGTTCTGCAGAAGCGACGGTTTTGTTGATTGCCGCCATTGTAGTGATGCTGGCTCAAGTGCCTTTGGGAGTGAAAATTTATAAAAACCTACCTATAATCTCTCAGTGGATATTGGATGTTCCCAATTTGGCTTCCAAGCGTGGAATAGCCATTGGCGTAGGTCTTGGAGGTGTGGCAACTTCCCTAAAAATACTTTTGGGCATAGAACGTTCCTATTTGGGTGGAACGGATTAAGGAAAGGGGAGAAAACAGGATGAACTTTTTTGAAAGAATGCAAAATTTAGACCGACGCTGGATCTACATTGTTGTGGCTCTGGCAATTATCATTCCCTTAATGATTCCTTATAATTCGGATAATGTAACTTCTCCGCCTACGGAAAATCTGTATCAGATGATTGATTCTTTTGCCGGCAGAGAAGATAGAGCCGTGTTATTAAGTTTTTTACATGATGCTTCTACGATGCCGGAACTTTACCCAATGGAAATTGCCATAATCAGACATTGTTTTGAACGCAATATCAAGGTCTTCGCTCTCACTTTTTTAACTTCGGGTGCACCTATTATTGACTATGCTTTCAATTCCGTGAAAGAAGAATATCCCGATGTGAAAAGCGGAGTGGATTATTGTAATTTTGGTTTCAAGCCCCAGCCCATGGCTTTGGTTTTGGGAATGGGAGATAATATTGCCAATGCCGTAAATACCGACGCCGAAGGTAGAAAACTGGAAAGTTTGCCAATTATGAAAGGCATAACAAATTACAACGAAATGAACCTGGTAGTGGAATTTTCCGGAAGCACGGCTGGAACTTATTGGATTTATTATGCTCGTCCCAAATTTGGAGTGAATGTAGCTTTGGGAGTTACTGCCGTTATGGCTGCCGATGAATATCCCTATTTACAATCAGGTCAATTGATTGGTATGCTTACTGGATTAAAAGGTGCAGCCGAATATGAAAAATTAGTGGATGTTTTTGCCGCTTATCGTGATCCGAAAGTTGATTATAGAGTAAAAATGGATGCAGAAGGCAACAAAATCATTCCGGGCCGTCCTTTCGGCAAAGAAGTGCTCAATGATGAAAGCACGAAAAAACTAATTAACATTACCACTCAGACCAAAGCTGAATTTACACCTGCCGATTATGCCGCCTTCGTAGCCAAATATCCTGAGCAAAAAGCTATTTTTGATTCCCTGACGGAACAGGAAAAAGATAAAATCGTGATTGATGTTAGCAAAATAACCCCGGAGCAGAGAAATCAGATGGGCGAATATGCTTATCGGGAACTGAATAAGCTTACCTATAATATTGATTATAAATTCAAAGTAGCCAGAATTGGAATGAACGCACAGTCCGTTGCCCATATAATGATCATTGTCTTCATTCTTTTGGGTAATATTGGTTACTTCATTCAAAGAGCCAAAACGGTAGAAAAGTAAAGAAAGGGAGAGGAAAAATGAGTTTTGAATTAATAAGTAATCTGGTAGCTGCGTTTTTTACGCTGTGCATTTTCTCCTTCCTTTACAAAGAAAATCCTTTATATAGAATGGCGGAACAACTGCTGGTAGGAATTTCTTTGGGATATTCGCTGGTGTTCACTTATGAAAGAATATTTATTCCTTATGTTTGGCAGCCGATTATTCTGAAGCATAATTTTGTCCTTATTCTCCCCTGCCTTTTGGGAATACTATATCTATTTCGTTTTTCTCGTAAACTGGGTTGGCTTTCCCGTTATCCAATTGCCTTTTCGATGATTGGAATCGGATTCAGCATTCCGATGGGAATTCATGCCGGAATTTTAGTTCAGATGCGTCAAGCGATGGTTCCTCTGGAAAATGTTAATCTTGTTCTGATCCTGATTGGCACAATTGCCGTTTTGTTATATTTCTTTTTCTCCAAAGCGCACACAGGTGCTTATGGCAAATTTGTGGAATTGGGAAAATGGTATATGATGATTGGTTTCGGCGCTTCTTTTGGTTTAACAGTTATGGCTCGTATCTCATTATTGATTGGCAGAATTCAATTTCTGGTAATTGATGTGTTGGGATTGATGAAATAGCTGCTTTTCCTAAAAACCGGTAATTCCGGCATAATTGCAGATTCTATATAGACCTCTGCATTGCCTTTGCGTTATCGGAATTTGGGTAAAAAAAAGGAATAAACAATGAAGAAATATCTTATAATTATCGGTATCATTCTTTTGATCGGGATTTCTTTGCTTTCTACAGATAAAGCAAAACCGGAAATTTCGCAAGGTAAAATTTCTGAATTCAGCGCTACCGATATGCCTTATGACGATGGTGCAGGCGTAGTTTTAAAATGGAAACCACTGGATAAATCTTACCACATTATATACTACAATATTTATAGAGGCGTGAGCCCCGATTCTCTGTTTTTGCTTAGCAACATAGAAGTTGATCCTAAATTGGGTGTTTTATCCAATGAATTATACTTTTATGATAGAGGCGACCAGCCGTTGATTGAATTTGAAACGGCTCCCGTAAATCTGAAAAAGGAAAAACAGCAAAGTAAAGACAGCCCTTTATACAGTCATTTTCCTCAACAACCGGCATTGCTTGCTTCTGTTTTGGATCGTTACAATGTTTTAGGCGCCATCAACAATTCTAAGCTTTATCATCGTTCCGCACCCATAAAAAAGGGTGAGGACCTAATGGCTGGCTTGAAAATGCGTCATTTTGAATCCATTCTTGGTTTTCCGAAAGCAGGACAGGAATATTATTATACAATATTGGGCGTGAATGAAAGAGGGCAATATCTACCCTATGCTGACATTCAAAAAGTGGTTCCTGAGGATAATCCTCCTGAACCGGCCACCATATTTTCCAGCACTTATTTTGAAGATACGGGAGTGTTTAATTTTGAGTGGAATCCACCAACTTCCAGTCCAGATATAGCAATGTGGGAGGGCTGGTTGGTTCCGAAAACATTAACCCAAGCAAACGGTGGAGCCCTAACTGAAAATTGGCAAAATAGCGCCGTGCATCTATTTCAAATTCCCAATTATTACGGCTCGGTAAATGCCTGTTACAGTGTAGATACAAAAAAGGAAGGCATAGAACTTCCACAAAATATGGCGGATTATTATGCCGTTCTTTCTTTTAGTGATTATCTGGGTCAGAGTGCAGCAGTGCCAGCAAAACACTTTCGCATCCTAAATTCTGCGCAGCAGCTTAAAATGCCCAAAATAGCTGTTTACGATAAAATTAACGATAAAGGCGATTATTTAACCGTTTCCATTGGCAGGCCTTTGGTCTTTGTTAGCCAGGCGTTATATTTGAATAAAGCCAAAACCGCTTTAAAGATCAACTATGAGGTCTCCAATAACGAGCATTACAAAATTAAGGAATTGCGCTTTACCGTGTTGGATTCTTTGGGCAAAGAAATTGGCAAGGTCTCGGAACATTATTTGGATAAAACAGTTCATATCAAGCTTCCCAAACAATATGAACATATTAGCAATATGAATGTCCGGATTGCAGTTAGAACCAATGACGAACAAAATTTTGAGGATTATACCGAGCAGCACATTGTTTATGATAACGACAATAAAATCTTCCGCGGGCAAAACATCTATTATCAAAATGAGCCCGTGAATAAACTTTACTACGAAGTTCTTACGCGTAACGGTTTTGATCCTGATTTTATGTTTGGAAATCGGACTAATGGTTTAACCCGTTCCTACGATCATTCCATTCCTTATGAAAGCACCGTTTATGAAAGAATTTTGAATTATGACGCCAAGGGTAAATATCTGCTTTTAGATCCTCAGCTTACGATTGCCATTGATTCTACGAATGGTTATAGCTTTGCGGTTCCTCTTTATAGAACTAAATTTGAAAAAGACCTGAAACAGCAAAAGTCAGAGCTTGATAAACTCCTTGATCAGAAGAAAATGTATGCTGCGTCCGCACTGCCAGAATCCTTGCAAAATGCAATTCAAGAGGCAGAAGGAACCTATAATTTTATTATCCATCATCCTGCCTATCTTGCCGCCACGAAAGCCAAAACTGATAAGTCCTGGCTAAAATCATTGCTTTCCGTGCGAGAAAAAAATATGCGCAGTTATTCCTATCGTCTTATTAAAACGGATGGAAAGGCAAATTTCATCACCACTGCCACCTTCACAAATCCTAAAGGAATTTCCGTATTTTATCCTAAAAGCGAATGGTTTGATTCTACCAAATACATCACTTTAGGTGCCTCCATTTTGCTATTGGTTTTGCTAATCTATGCCATCATCCTCAGTCGAAAGGGAGATGTTTATATTAGACCAATTGCTGGATTGGAATCTATTGAAGAGGCAGTTGGCAGAGCCACGGAAATGGGTCGTCCTTTAATGTATGTTCCCGGCTGGGGAACTTTAGGAGATCCGGATACCGTTGCCAGTATGATGATTTTGGGTCAGGTAGCTAAAAAAGCCGCAGAATTTGATGTTCGCTTAATTTCTCCGCATTGTGATTATATGGTTTTGCCCATGGCTCAGGAAATCATCCAAAATTCTTTTAATGAAGTGGGGCGTCCCGATGCCTATAATCCCAATGACATATTCTTCATTTCTTATGACCAGTTTCCTTTCTGTGCCGGAGTTAACGGCATAACAGTCAGGGAAAGAGTTGCCACCATATTTTATATGGGATTTTTCAATGCGGAAGCTTTGCTCTTAACGGAAACAGGAAATCAGGTGGGTGCCTTTCAAATTGCTGGAACAGATGCCATTACCCAGGTGCCTTTCTTCATTACTACCTGTTCTTATACTTTGATTGGAGAAGAATTTTACGCTGCTTCCGCCTACATTTCGCATAATCCTGATTTGGTCAGTATGCTAAAGGCCTCGGATTATTTCAAAGTGTTTATTATCGTTGCCTTGATTGTGGGGACAATTCTTGCCACTTTCAACTTTACAGGTTTTATAAACGCATTACCGATAGAATAGGATAGTTATAGCCAACTTGGCGCTTATAATAAATGGTGGAAATACGGTGGCGGTATTCGGCAAAAACCCGAATAGCACCATTGCATTTCCACCATAACTATCAAGGAAGGACTTTCTACGAAGCAGTAAAAGTCACGCTGATTATGGGTTTACGCGGTGGGCGATCTACTTATTTTAGAATGAGGAAGCGTCCGGCTTTGGCGTCACTATTTTGCAGGCGGTAAAAATAGATTCCGTTGGGCAAATTCGTATCTGGTACAAAGCTGATGTCGTTTTCTCCCAAAGATAACTTCCAATTATCGATACTCTGCACTTTTTGTCCCTTTACATTGAAAATGTCAATTGTGGCAGAACCACTGTTTTTAGGATTTGAGAGCGTAAAAATGGCATTACCTTTAATTGGATTGGGGTATAAACTCTTAATTGCCAAGATATTGGGAGTATTGGTATGATCGATAACAGGCACTCCAGCTGAAATATGGAAAGGAACATTATATTCACCTATATGAGGGCTGCTAATGACAAAATGAAAATCAGCGGTTCCTGCCGAGCCAACCATAAGATTCAGATGGAAAGATGAATATCCTCCCTCAGCCAAAGAAAAAGGACGGTCTATTGAACCAGGATAGCAGTTTCCTTCTTCGTCGCAATAGTTAAAATACCAATCCGCTGGGGCATTATCCACTTGGATACGCATCGTGTAATTGTCACTTGCTCCCAGATTAAAAAACCAGAATGGCGATGAAAGATAATTAATATTCGGATCGCAGGTTATGGAAGTTTTCCAATCCATCGCCACGCGGAAATTATATTCCGGCAAAGGAAGAGATGAAATGCTTTGCACAATTTTCTTATCCGGTAGTTGCAGAAAAACAATTCCCCACAAATTACTTATTACCCAGGAAGGGTCTAAACTGAATGTCTTGCTGAAATTATAGGTGTCGCCAACACCCGCTAAAGAAACAATATCGTCGTAAAGAACGCCTCTTAAAATATGATCTTCTTCTCCCACATTATCTTCCAGCAGATAATATACAAGCCGGGCATTGGAAATGGACACATCGGGCGAAATCATTATTACAGAGCCGCTTATCAAACCCCTATCAAAGCTGAAATTAGTTGGCACAATTTTAATTGGGGAGGCAGCAAAGCGAGTTTTGGATAGGGCATTAAGATAATCGGCTCCGTTTGCGGTGCCTTCACCTATGCCTTCTAAAGAGGTCGCTCCGTTGAAAATAACATTGGGTAACCCATTTACATTATAATAGGTAAATCTTTCTTCTACCATTGCATTGCTGAGGTCTCCACTGGTCGTGAATAACCTGGCGCTGATAAATTCATTGTTATTGGTAACTGAATGAACTGCCTGCAAACCTTGCCAGGCAAGAGGACAATTCATACACCAGGTAGCTCCAAAATCTTCAGCTATCGTAGTTACCGGCATATAGGTTGGTTGAGCGAAAAGGATGCTGCAAACCAAGAGAGTAAATATCAGATAAATGTTTTTCATTTTCATATCCTCGTCTTTTTATATATATTAACTGATTAGGGGAAAGGGACAAAAAATATATTTGCCCTTCCCTCAGGAATCCTAACTACTAAATAAATCTGCGCAATCTGCGGGAAATATATTTTTTTAAAAGCGGGTGTTAAGCTCAATCCGTAAACCTTCAAACGGAGCAACATAACGGCAAACCCCATTTCTACATACTTTTCCACCTGCTTCTTTGCCGCCGAAAAGAATTAAATCGCTATGTTCAAATAGTGGATATTTAATTTCCGCAGAAGGGTAATAACGACTGTCTAAAATGTCACTTATTTCTTCCCAACTGCTTTGGGCGCACAAAGCAAGCGAAATTTTACCCAAAATTAGGTCTGTCTGCAGCTTGGGTTCATAGTGTTCGCTTTCCACATCCTGTTTTTGTTTGGACACCTTTTTATATTCCAGCTGCACTTTCAGAGGAATGGCAAATAAATTGAAATTGGATTGCAATGCTGGAATTAACTCCTGTTGCCAGGTATCGTTATTATCATCAATTTTTTCTATATGCCCGTAAGAAGCAAGCAGAGAAAAGGAGTTTGCATTATATTCAAGGGCAAAATAGGCATCGTTCATTTTCTTATCTTTAGCGTTGTTGAACGCTTCGGCATAATCTGCCGTAAAATTTAGATAATCGGTAAAATTAACGGTTCCAAAACCCTGATAGCCAATTTCGTCTTCTCCCGTGGCGGAAGCATCCGAAAGGGTTTCATTATGATAATTTACTGTCGGTAGGTCGTTTAGACGATATTGAAATTTATCATACTGTTTATATGCGCCACCTAAAGTAACGGGACCAATTAAGTAACTGCCATTTGCATAAATTGCCTTGCCATTTTTAGTTCCGATGCCGGGTTGATGATATAACTCGCTGAAAGCCGTTTCTGCCTGTAAATCTATATTATGAGCGGAATAACTTAACCTACCGGCAAACACGGTGCGTTGATTATAAATATTGGTAGCCAACAAATTACGAAAAGCCATGGCGGAAGCGCCTAAAGAAATGCCATTCCAGTATGGAGTTTGGCCATCCGCACCATAAGCAAGATCATATTTACCTGTAATATCGGGATTTTCTATCGCTCCGTAAATTGCCTTGAATTTAAAAGCATCGTCGTAACTAAACAAAAAACTCTCCAAACGGTTGTCTATATCAAATTCCAGGTCTTTAAAACTGCGAAAAACAATGCCATTGCCAAAACTTTCTTCCGTTATGCCGGCATAAATTTTGTAAGCATCTTTTTCATAAGCAGCATATAATTCCTGCCAACCAAGGTCCAAACGATTGCTATCCAATTCGTCCATAAGTTCCGTTTGCTCTGTGGAATATTTGGGTAAATTGGCAATAAACTTCATTCCAAAACTGAAGTTTCGATAACCGAGATTGAAGCCAAAAGTATCCTTAAAATAGGTATGCAGAGAGTCCTCAACCGTTCTATAGATAAATTGTGATTCATTAGAACCATTTACCCAAAGGGTATTTTGAGCGCTAAGCAAGGTAAAACTGACTAAGATCAGGATTAACCAAAAATGTTTCATTCTCCCTTCCATTGTTTATATTATTTTCTCATTGACTTCACTGACTTCACTGATATAGGTTTAGAAATAAGGAGTTCAGGATATTTTATATCCCATGGGTTTCACTTTTTTTCGGCGGAACGGCGTCCGCCGCTACCTAAAATTATCCCCGGGTTTCACTTTTTTTCGGCGGAACGGCGTCCGCCGCTACCTAAAACTATCCCCGGGTTTCACTTTTCAACCTTTTCTCTTTTTCACTTTTTTTCGGCGGAACGGTGTCCGCCGCTACCTAAAACTATCCACTTTTTTGCTGAGGAACGGTGTCCGCCGCTACCTAAAACTATCCACTTTTTTGTGGAGGAACGGTGTCCGCCGTCTACACATTATTTTTAATCCTCTAAATCCCCATAATCCTGTTCATCCCATACCTATTCCATCTGCGAAATCTGCGTGAAAATATGCTATTCCGCTTCGGTTTGCAGCCCCAACAAACTGCGAATATGGATTTCGTATTCTTTTTCCACACCCGGTTCATAGCCCAGATGAGAATAGACAATTTGCCCTTGATTATTTAGAATAAATGTATGGGGAGGGTTTACTACTCCCAGTTTTTTGGCCAATGTCTTTTCCGCATCAAAAAGAGTTAAAAACTTATAGTTTTTGGTTTTAAGATAGTTCTTTGCCTTGGGCTGATTTTTGGGAGCATCAATGGAAATCATTACAACTGTCAGCGAATCATACTTTTCGGCTAAAGTGTTCAGCTGGGGCATTGCTTCTTTACAGGGTTGACAATAGTCCGCCCAAAAATCAATTAGAATGGGACCCTTTCCCAAAAGGTTTTGCAAGGTGACATTTTTGCCTGCGGCATCTGGAAGTTTGAAATCGGGCATCTCTTCTGCAAAAGCAAAAGAAAGACACAGCAAGGCAGCAAGGACAGCAATCAACTTTTTCATCGTAAACCTCCTTTGGTAACCGAGAGGGGATATTGTAAGCCACTATAAATTGTGGCGTTATTGGCAAAAGTGGCAGGTGTTTTTTGGGCAAAAACAACTAAAGCGGCATCATTGGGAATGCTAACATTAGTATTGAATTCAAAAGCGATCGGGTTATTTAAATCCACAGCGCTGATATCTATGCGTTTTCTACCGATAACAACATTGGTGAGGGGATCGCCGACGGCATTATTAGCAGTAGAGACAAGATCAATAACTGCCAGATTCAAAATGAGTTCTTCCTGGCTGAAGTTCTCTGTAGTAGGTGTAAGTTTTACGCTTCCTGAGATAGAATTTCCTGTTACGATAGGATTAATAATATTATAATCCATCGGATTGGAAATGGCAAGTTCATTTTGCACCAGCGGATTATATTGATCTAAAACAGCTTGGGTTCCGTTTGTCAGTTTATGCTTTCCTTGAATAATGGAAACGGGAGCGCTAAAAGCACTATAATAAGCATAAAGTGGATCGTTGATAGCTACCGGACCCGATAGCTGATGCGTTATATAAATGAAATTCTCTCCCAATTCCGCACTTAAATTATGCAAAAGTTCTTCCACGGCGGGACAATAACTACAGCCCACATTAGTAACATATTCTACTATTACTTTTTGAGTGGGAACCTCAGGAGTGCATCCACATTGGTTTCCGCGTAAAAGCCATTTTCCGTTGTCTTTGCGAAGGCGTTCACCGGTATATAAACTATCGGCAATAATGGCTTTATTGCCATCGCTGATCTTTAATCGCCAGTTTGCCAAAGCATTGGTTTCATTTTGGAGCTCGGCAGTAAGCAAAGTAACTTCAATGCTGGGATTGGATAATCCGGAAAGCATATTGAACAGCATTGCTTCCCACTGGCTTTTATTTTTTCCGTAGTGATTATAATCCTCTGCATAAAAAGCCATTACAGGGGCTAAATCCGCAGGTTGGACATTATTAAATGCCTCTTGCAGAGGGCTGAAAAGTTCCGCTTCCAAATTTACTTGTTCCAAGGGCTGAAAATTATGCTCAAAGCGGTCACAGGAAAATATTCCCAAAAGCACAATCAGCAGCAGAATGTATATACTCTTTTTCATTATCTTCCTTTGCCAGTTTACCTACTGAATTTTGTTAAGGGCGTTAAAAATATCCTCTTTGGAAAGCAGTTCGCCAAAAATATAGGGTTCTTGCCCGGGAATGTATAATGCACTGAAAGGGACACCCGCTCTTCCGTGTTTTTTTATCCAAGCAAGCAGCGTCTCATCTTTTTTGGTAAAATCTCCCCGGAGCAATAAAACATTTTTCTGCTTAAATTCCTGCATCATCGTATCTGTAAAAAGGACGGTTTTTTCATTCGTCATACAATTTTTACACCAGGCAGCCCCGATGTCAAGAAAAACCGCTTTATTTTCTTTGAGTGCCTTGTTTAGAACATCTTCCGAAAATACATACCAACCCTCTGGGGCATTGGGAGCAGGAATAAGTTCACTTTTGTTTGCCTGAATTTCTGTTTTGTTCGTCTCTTTAAGCGGAAGATAAGTAGCCGCGGCAAAAATAATCAGCGCCAGAGAAATAAGCGTAAACAGCCATTGAATCAGTTTGCTGTTCTCCACTTTTACAAAACAGCCATATAGCCAACTGGCAAAACCGAGAATAAGTAAAAACCAGAGCACTTGCATCAAATATTCGCCATCGGTTAAAAGCAGCAATGTTTTTAATTGCGTATAAACGATAAAGAGCAAAACAAAGCCCATCACTTCTTTGAATATGATCATCCAGTTGCCAGGTTTGGGAATAATTTTCAATGCCTTGGGGAAAAAGCCGATCAGCAAAAAAGGAAACGCAAAACCCAGTCCGATGGTGAGGAAGAAAATCAGCATTAAAACAGGTGGCATAGCTAAAGCAAAAGGTAAAGCGGCTCCTAAAAAAGGTCCGGTACAAGAAATAGCCATCAAAAAGGCAAAAATACCTCCAAAAAAAGAACCGCTATATCCACCTTTGGCGGTTGCTTTGTTGGCAGTATTCATTCCGGGGACGGTTATCTCAAAAACACCTAAAAGCGACAAAGCAAATACAAAAACAATTGCCATCAGGGTTACTACGAAACCGGGGTTTTGATTTTGCAAGCCCCAACCTACCGATTCACCCGCTTTTTGTAAAGCGATGAATATTCCAGCCATCACGGCAAAGGAAATAAGCACTCCCAAAGCATAAACCAAAGTATGATTCAACACTTTAGTTCTGTCTTTCTGTGCCTGATTCATTATGCTCATTATCCTGATAGGCAAAATCGGCAGCACGCAGGGGGTGATGTTCAAAATTATGCCTCCTAAAAAAGCAAACAGAATATACTTCAGGATTTCGCCCAGGGATTGCTTTGTCGGGGGATTTTCTACTGGTTTTTGTTTTTCAGAAACAGGAGTTGCCTGGCTTGGCTCATTTTTACTTATTGTATCTGCAATTTCGGATTCTGTTGTTACTGCATTTTCGCTTGCCGCAATTTGAAAAGAAAGGGTTTTAGAAGTTTCTTCAGGGGGATCGCACATTCCTGTTTCATAACATAAATTATAACTTAGCAAGACCTCGATTTGTTTGTCACCCGGTTTTGCCGTGTTTTTTACCGTAAAAGGCAATGTTAAAGTAACTTTGGGATGATAATTCCATTCCTCTGCAGAAACAATCATAGTCGGCTGAGGATAAATAACTTTACCAAAAATAAGATCGGGATGATTTGCTTCCAAATAAAAATATTCTGGATTTTTGGGGTTCACGGTCTGCTTTTTCCCTTCGGGAATAACTAAAGTGGCTTTAATAACACCTTTTTCCCCGGGCTGCAAAACCGCGGGAGATAACGAGAATTTAACACTTTGAGCAAATAGAGATGACAGGATTAGAAACAGACATAACGCCAATCCTAACTTAAAAATTCTTTGCATTAAACTATCCTTTCATAGCAATGTTTTTTATGATAAGATAATGCAGAATTCGTTCCAGACAAACTGTTTTATTAGATGATAATGATTTAAGGGATTATTTTACACCGAGAACACGGAAAAAACCGAGAACACCGAAAAAAATAAGACCTCTCACAGATTCCACAATTCTCATAGATATAAGAGGATAATAGGTCTGGGATGAACAGGATTTTATATTGCAGAGGGCAGAGAGCTCAGGGCGAAGTGAAAATAATAGGTCTGGGATGAACAGGATTTTGGGGATTTAAGGGATTTTTATTTTAAGCCACCGAGGACACCGAAGCCACCGAAAATAGATCTGTGAGAGAATATTAAAGGAGGAACGACGTCCTCGTCGTTCCCCTGACAACCGAATTATCAAGTTTCCATTTTATTCTATACAAGCTTGATTTATGCAGCTTCCGCGTTATTCTATAATTGCCTGATAGTTTGTTTGTTGTGGTTGACGAGGACGTCAACCCTCCATTATTCCCAACGGGTCAATATTCTTGTTTATATAACCAAATCTGTGATAGAATATTAAAGGAAGAACGACATCTTGTCGTTCCCCATACAACCGAGTTATCCAGTTTCCGCATTATTCTATGATAGCTTGATAGTTTGTTTGTTGTGGTTGACGAGGAAGTCAACCCTCCATTATTCCCAACGATTTAATATTCTTGTTTATATAACCAAATCCTCTAAATCCTTAAATCCTTAAATCCTTGTTTCTAAATCTCAATCCTAAAATCCTAAGTGTATAAAACTAAATCCCTTAAATCCCAAAAATCCTGTTCATCCCAGGCCTATTATCTTTTTGAATCTGCGTAATCTGCGTGCAACCAAATCAGCGCAATCTGCGGGAAACAAAATCTATGAGATCCTTGCAATCTGTGAGGGGTCTTACCGCAGAAAGCTCTTGACAGAAATGCCTCGATAATTTTGAAGGAAAAAATAACAAAGGGAGGATTAGTCCTAACAGGTAAGGCAGCGGTCTTGAAAACCGCCGGGTTATGCCCATGGGGGTTCGAATCCCTCATCCTCCGCCAGATAGAATTATATAAAAAATTGGGAGAGGTGACCGAGTTGGCTGAAGGTGCACGCCTGCTAAGCGTGTGTGGGTCAAAAGCCCACCCAGGGTTCAAATCCCTGCCTCTCCGCCAGTTATAAAATATTTGCTGGGCAGTCGCCAAGTGGTAAGGCAGCAGGTTTTGGTCCTGCCATACGAGGGTTCGAATCCTTCCTGCCCAGCCAGTAAATATAAAATGGGATGTCGTCTAATGGTAGGACAGCGGACTCTGGATCCGTATGTGAGGGTTCAACTCCTTCCATCCCAGCCATTTTAAAAAAAAGAAGCAACTGTATTAGTTTAGGATAAATCATTATTGATAGCCAAATACAGCAATTTATAGATAGTTAAAACCCTTTACTGCAGGGCAATTGTTTTTTTCTATTGACAAGATAGGGCATTTTAAGAGCTAATGCCACACAGAGAAAAAATAGTGATATTGGGAGAGACAGATGTTAACCATTGACTGGAAAGAACGGCTGAATATGGATACTGCGGATTTTCTTAAGAATAAGCTGCCGAATGGAGATTATGATTTTGAAATCATCTTTATTGCTTATCCGGAGAGGGTAAACGGCAAAATTCCAGCGGAGGTTATCTATCATGTAGCGAGTAACATAGTTCAGCAGCTGGGGAAAAAACATGACGCCTATATTCCTTTTTACAGGGCTTTATGGAACAAGAAAGGAGATTATGGAAAGCTGGCTTTTGCACAGATAATCAGCAAACTGCTACCTAAAAAGCCCTCCGTGTATCTTCCTTTGTTGGATGAAACATTATCAACGGCTTCCGAAGCAGATATCAACGCTCTTTTGGACAAAGTGATGCTGCCTCTTTTGCGCAAATATCCTGATAAATATCTGGAGAAAGTTTTTCATTACGCCAGCAGTTCAGAGCCCAATTTGCATAAAGCAGCGTTGAATTTGTTGATTAAGCTGGTAAAGAAACGCGAAGACCTTGTTCCCAAAGTAATGAATTATTTTGTGCATCAATGGTTATATCCTTTGGGAGAATATACATCCATTCATATTACGATGCTGAAAACGGTGGCTAAGCTTAATCCCGATTATTACTTAAAAATTTGGCAGGAATATGGCATTAGCCGTGATCCTCAAATTGTGGAATTGCTTTGTGCGTCCATAACCGATTATTTTCCTGGTTTGGAAACTCCGATTGAGGTTTGGACAAAAAGTGGCAATGCGCGTTTAAAAAAAGCGGCTACAACCGCTCAGCGGATTTTAATAAAGAAGAAAGGAGCTGTTTAATCTCTTGGACTTAACACAATTTATCACCAAAACGGGTATGCAGCGGCTGCAACAAAGGATAAATGATTTGCTTGCCGAGCGCCCGGAAGTTATTAAAGCCATTACTGTTGCTCGTGAATTTGGAGACCTCAGTGAAAATGCAGAATACAAAGCTGCCCGCGAAAGGCAGCGAGCCATAGACAGTGAAATTGATTTTCTCAGGCGTCGCTGTGCCTGTTTGAAAGTAATTGACACCAGTGAATTTCCCAAGGACACAGTTCGTTTCGGTAGTTATTGCATAGCGGAAGATATCAGCACGAATGAAAATACCTGTTATCATTTGGTAGGCGCCGATGAATTAAATTATTACAGCGAGGAAGGAGTTCAAGAAGTGTCCGTGGTTTCGCCTATTGGAAGAGCTTTATTAAGTAAAAAAGTGGGCGATGTTGCCATTGTAAAAGCACCTATCGGCGATAGACAATTAAAAATAATAGAAATAAAATAAATATTTAGGAGTAGCAATGAAAAACACTAAAACACAAAAAGAGGCACTCAGTTATGAGCGCAAAAACTTTTGGAAAGAAGCATCTCTGGATGAACAAAACAAAGCCATGGCTTATGCCGAACCATATATTCAATTTTTGAATAAGGCAAAAACGGAAAGAGAAACAATTGCCTGTATTTTGGAACTCTTGCAAAAAAGTAAATTTACTCCCTTAAGCAAAAAAGGAAGCAATAAAGTTTACAGTGTATTTCGCAACAAAACAATGGCAATAGCTTATTTGGGAACGGAACCTCTCTCTCAGGGATTTAATATGGTTGCAGCCCACATTGATTCCCCCCGAGTGGATCTTAAACAAAATCCTTTATACGAAGACGGCAACAGTGCCCTGGGTTGTATGAGGACTCATTATTACGGTGGCATCAAAAAATACCAGTGGGTTTCCACACCTTTGTCTTTGCACGGAGTAGTCATTAAAAATGATGGTTCCATTCTCAATATTTGCATTGGCGAAAAGGAAGATGAACCGGTCTTTATCATTCCTGATCTTTTACCGCATTTGGCACATAAAGAACAATATACCAAGAACTTGGGTGAGGCAATTGACGCCAGCAAAATGAACCTCATTTTTTCCGGTATGCAGGAACCTGGCAATGAAGAAAAAGAAGCAATTAAAGCATATACCATCAAGCTGTTAAATCAAAAATATGGCATTACCGAAGCCGATTTTTTAAGTGCGGAATTGCAATTAGTCCCTGCCTATAAAGCAAGAAATTGTGGTTTGGACAATTCAATGATTGTTGGCTACGGACAGGACGATCGCATTAGTGCCTATAATGCGTTGATGGCTTTACTGAATAACATTGCGGAAAAGCCAAAACGCACGATGATCGTTTATCTTTCCGATAGAGAAGAAGTGGGCAGTCAGGGTAATACCGGCGCCAATAGCATATTTATTAGTGATTTTGTTGCCGATCTTCTTGCCTACAAGGGAGAGGACAATGGCAGTTATAGTTTGCGTAAGACATTTATTAACAGTCAGATATTAAGTGGAGATGTAACTGTAGCCATCGATCCCAATTATCCTAATGTGCACGAAAAACAAAATGCCGTCCTTTTCAATTGTGGAATTGGCGTCAGCAAATTTACCGGTAGCAGCGGAAAGTATGGTTGCAACGATGCCAATGCCGAATTTTTAGCCAAAGTCATCCGGATTTTCAATAGCGCAGGAGTTTTCTGGCAATCAGGAGAACTGGGCAAAGTTGATGAAGGTGGCGGTGGCACAATTGCCTATATTTTAGCCAATTTAGGAGCTGAAGTTTTGGATTGCGGAGTGGGCTTAATCGGTATGCATTCGCTATATGAACTTAGTTCCAAAGCGGATTTATATTCAACTTATCTGGCTTATAAGGCGTTTTTACAATCCGTATAGAATGTTTAAATATCTGCTGCCCTTTTGGGTTCTCTTGCTTAGTGCGAACCTTCTATCTTCTCAAGAGTTATCCGCTCTTGATAAAATAGCGCAGAACATAGCAACCGAAATTACGATTGGGCAGCCGCTTTTTCTGGATATTAATTGTGGCGACTGGAATCCCGTTTTAACTGAAAAAATAAGTTCTCTTCTGATCGAAGCGGGAGCAGACCTGCGTTATAATATATCCGAGACCGGAGATTTATTTTTCTCTGTGGAAGAAGGCAAAGCAATTAACCTTTCCTCTTATGGCATCACAAATGCTTTGCTGATTCAAGTAAATATGAACATTATCTGGCAAGAGGAAACTCACAGCAGTTTTTTTTCCTATCGAACTCAGCGTTATCCTGTTTACATTTTTGAGATTCGGCAGATAGAGCTGCCTTCCTTGCAGGTAAAAAAAATCTCCACCTGTAATTTACCTTTACCGGAGCAGAAAAATTCCAGCACTTCCTCTTTACATAAACGCTGGTTTGAACCCATCGTCGCCGGTGCAGCCATTGGTTCACTGGTTTTTCTGCTGTGGAATTTTGATTAAAAAAAGGAATCTTTTGTGCGTAAATACTTCCTTCTTATCCCGATAGTGGTTTTTTGCCTCTTTTCTTGCAGCAGTAACAAAACCCAGCTTTCCACGGAGGCAAAGTTAAAAAATGCCGATGAACTATATGCCAAAGGTAAATATTCTCGGGCAGCGACTATCTATGAAGAGATATCTTTTGAACGCAAATCTGCTTCGACTGCTTATGCCACAATGAAAGTAGCCGATTGTTACTTCAAGATGAATAAATTTGCCGATGCGCGCGCCCGGTATGAACAATTTATCAGTTCTTTTCCCGATCACGAGAATGTCTCCGATGCCTATTTCCGCAAAGGCGAATGTCTGTTTGAAGAATCCCTTCCGCCCCAATATGATCAAACCGAAACAGTAAATTGCATTGAGGCATTCAGAACTTTTATCGATCGCTATCCAAGTGATTCTCGCTATGGCAAAGCGCTGGAATATATTCAAAAATGCCAGTATAAATTATTGGAGAAGGACTATTTAACCGGCTATCTATATTATAAAATGAAGGACTATAGCAGCGCACTAATGTATTTTGACGATATCACCGCCCTGGGAAATTATAACGAAATTGACCGTCAAGCGCTTTACTATTCTGCCAAACTTCATCTCCATCAAAAGAACCTCGAAAAAGCCAAAGAAAGCTATACTAAACTTCAAACTCGCTATCCCGATTCCAAAGAGGCAAAAAGATTAGCTAAAAAGTTCAGCGCATTGGAAAAATAAAGTGCAGGGTTTAGTTGCTATTTTGGGCGGAACTTTTGATCCTGTCCATCTGGGTCATTTGCATATAGCGACTGAAATTTTGAAGCTCCGGGCTGCGGATAGCGTTTTATTTGCGCCCAGCGGCAATCATCATTTTAAACAAAATTCCATCCTACTTCCTTTTGAACAACGCTATGCCCTTGTAGAAAAAGCAATTATGTGTAATAGTAACTTTGCCATAACCGATGCGGATAAATCAGGTAGCGGCTATACGGCCGATTTGATGAAAAAAATGTTTTACCTGCATCCGGAAGTGAATTTTACTTTTATCATCGGATCCGATAATTTGCTCAATCTGCATAAGTGGTATAACTATCCCTATTTACAACAATATGTCTCTTTCATCATTCTCCCACGCCCCGGTTATCCACTTCTGCCACAAGTTATTAACCAATTGAAAGCTACCGTTTTGGATATTCAACTCTGCCCTATTTCCGCAACCGATATCCGAAGGCGAATATTTAACGGAGAAAGCATTAAAGGTATGGTTCCAGCAGATTTGGAAGAGGATATTATCGCTCTCTACCAAAATAAAAAGCCGACAAATCAAGATAACTGATAGGCGATTGACTGATAAACGGTTAGCTACCCGAATAGCGATTTTTTGACTCTAAATGGTATCTTTGCAACCATTTCCTTATTAACCACCCGTCCTCATCGCCTCATCCTCTCCTCCTCCTCCCCTCGTTTAGGTTGAGTGGAAGAGGATAGAAAGAGGAGCTATGGATGGGTTAAAAAGAAGGTTTGCAGGAATTGTGTAGCCACCGAAAACACCGAAATTTAGCTCTCACAGATTTGGTTTCACGCAGATAACGCAGATGGCGCAGATTCAAAAAGATAATAGGTATGGGATGAACAGGATTTTTGGGATTTAAGGGATTTAGTTTTATAAACCAAGATATTTATCAGGTGCGAAAATAATGGAGGGTTGACGTCCTCGTCAACCACAACAGACAAACTATCAAGCATATATAGAATAATGCGGAAACTACATAACTCAAGCTTGTATAAAATAATGCGGAAACTTGATAACTCAAGCTTGTATGGAATAATGCGGAAACTGGATAACTCAAGCTTGTATGGAATAATGCGGAAACTACATAAATAAAGCTTGTATGGAATAATGCGGAAACTACATAAATAAAGCTTTTATAGAATAAAGTGGAAACTTGATAACTCGGTTGTATGTGGAACGACAGGATGTCGTTCTTCCTTTGGAATATCCTCTCACAGATTACACAGATTACACAGATTTGGTTTCACGCAGATTACGCAGATTTAAAAAGATAATAGGCCTGGGATGAACAGGATTTTTGGGATTTAAGGGATTTAGTTTTATAAACCAGGATTTTAGGATTTAGATTTAGAAACAAGAATTTTAGGATTATGATGTTATCTTCTTTACAAACAAGGATTTTAGGATTTAGAGTATTTCAAATTTTAAGTTCCGTTAGGAACGATACATACTAACGACGGGTTTTTAACCCGGCGCAATGTAAAACAAATAAATTAGTCCCAGCGGGACGACAGATATAAGCGACGGGTTTTAACCCGGCAAAAAAAGGAGGGTTGATTTCATCGTCAACCACAACAGACAAACTATCAAGCATATATAGAATAATGCGGAAACTACATAACTCAAGCTTGTATAGATTAAAGTGGAAATTGGATAAATCAAGCTTGTATGTAATAATGCGGAAACTACATAAATAAAGCTTTTATAGAATAAAGTGGAAACTGGATAACTCGGTTGTATGGGGAACGACGAGGATGTCGTTCTTCCTTTGGGATATTCTCTCACAGATTACACAGATTTAGTTTCACGCAGATGACGCAGATTTCGCAGATTCAAAAAGATAATAGGCCTGAGATGAACAAGATTTTTGGGATGTAAGGGATTTAGTTTTAGAAACCAGGATTCAAGGTTTGAACTTTAGAAACAAGGATGTAAAGATTAAGAAGATTGTATTTTTTCACCTCTCTTTTTACTGCAGCTTCCTCAGCTGAAAACAAGTAGGAAAAGAACGGAAAGACAATGGTTTTGTATAGATTATTGGCAGCTATGTAAACAGCGGTATGAGGATTTCTCCTTTACTTTATTGTTTCAACTAACTATCTATTTTATCCTTTATTGCTTGCTTGCCAATTTTCAATTCCGAAAAGGGTATTTGCCATTGTGAAATGTCGTGGTTTAGAAGTAAAATTCCGTTATGTTCTTGTAACCGACTATAGATAAGTTTTTTGGCAGCAACGGATTGAATGCGGGAAACATCATAAGCGGAAGTTATTGCCAAAGAACTATGAAACAGAGTAGGAATAATGTCTCCGGCGTAAATGTAATACTCCGTGCCGCAATCGATGGTCACAATTTGGCTACCGACAGAGTGGCCTCCAACTTGGGTTAAAGTAATTCCGGGTTCAATTTCCGCTTCCCCTTCAACGAAAGTGATGTTCCCTTTTTGATCCAGAAGGGATAATTGCTGTGCAAAGTTATAAGCTGCCTGATTTAGTTCATCGGGATTTTTA
This sequence comes from Candidatus Cloacimonas sp., assembly GCA_039680785.1. Taxonomy (NCBI): domain Bacteria; kingdom Pseudomonadati; phylum Candidatus Cloacimonadota; class Cloacimonadia (SeqCode); order Cloacimonadales (SeqCode); family Cloacimonadaceae (SeqCode); genus Cloacimonas (SeqCode); species Cloacimonas sp. (SeqCode). Next base: position 50,742 of record JBDKSF010000068.1, on the reverse strand, counting down.
GCCATTTCCCATTCCGCTTTTTGAATCCAATACCTGGCTTTGGGGAAAGTTAATGCCTCATAAGTTCCAAAATCGGTAACAATTCCGCCGGCGTGGTCAAAATGCAGATGAGTCATAATTACATCTGTTATATCTTTATCTTGCAGTCCTAATTCCGCAAGCGAAACAGGTAGCAGAAATTCACCGGGTTGATAGATATCTCTTTGTTTGGCGGAAAGACGGTTGCCCAATCCCGTATCGATTAAAATGTTGCGGTTTCCGCTTTGAATCAAGAGTAGGTTCAAATTCAGTTTGCGGCGAAAGCGTTCATCGATTTCGGATTTTTTGCTCCAAAGCGGATACGGTAAAACACCCATAAAGGCACCGCTATCAGACCAATAAAAACCGGCGGGGACAGGAAAGATTTTGATCATAATTATATTAGTTCGTATTATCAGGTTGTTTTAAGTGCGGTTTGGATTTGGCATTATTATTTTTGGGATAGGTCTTTGTTACTGGCTTTTTGGTTGGATGGTCAGGATGAGGGTTGCGGTTTTGGTGTATGGCTTTGCTTTGAGAGAGGGCATCTTTTTCGTTTTGGCGAGCCGAAAAGATAACAATGCGTTTTTTTTCGCCTTCGCCAATAGTAAGAGTGCGCAAGCCATTTTCTTTTTCCACGAAACGATGAATGATGCGTCTTTGGGAAGCGGTCATCGGTTCCAAGGTAATGGATTTTCCGCTTAGCTTAACTTGCAGTATTTTAGGAATATAGGGTTTAATGAAAATGTCTGCCTGGCGTTCTCTATATCCATCTACATCCAGGTAAATTTTTTCCACCTGGCGGTCGGTTTCAAAAATACGATTTATCAAGTATTGCAAATTATCGAGCATAGAACCGTTTTTGCCGATTAAAAAACCGGAATCGGCGGAACCGTTTATTTCGAGATAAATAGATTTGCCTTCCATTTTACTGTTTAAGGAGGCATATTTAATGCCCATTTTTTCCAGTAAGGCCTGCATAAAAAGTTTAGCTCTATCCTGTGTAGTAGGTAGTTGGAAACGCACTACGGCAAGTTTGTGGGCAAAAAGTCCAAAAATGCCTTTGGAGGGTTTTTTTAAGATTTCGTATTGCAGTTCCCAATCGTGAATGTTATAATCCTTGCGGAAATCTCTGATAATATCTTCCAGAGATGTTCCGCTTTTATCTATAGTGGTCATTGATTTTCCTTTTTCTTGATGTATTTGGTAAGATAGTATTGATGAATGATGGACAGCACATTGAAGGTTGTCCAGTATAAAACCAAACCTGCAGGCATACTACGAAAGATGATAATCATAAAAATCGGCATACCCCAAGTCATAATTTTCATCTGGGACTGCTGCATTTTTTGCTGTTCCGTCATATTCGAAGTATCTACATTTTTGGGTCGCATCATCAACGATTGTAAAAGCATAAATCCACCCATAATAATTGGGAGAATCATATAAGGATCTGGCTCGGAGAGGTCTTTCAGCCATAAACAAAACGAAGCATTTCGCATATCGAGGGAATAACGCAAAACACTATAAAGCGGAATCAAGATGGGAATTTGAATCAGCAATGGCAAACAGCCGGCAGTCATACTGGTTTTATTTTCTTTATAGAGCTTGGATAGTTCTTCGCGTTGTTTTACCACATCGTTGGCATATTTTTTTCTGATTTCTTCAATGTAAGGTTGCATTTTTTGCTGCCGCATGCTATGCACTAATTGATGCTGAGTTAAAGGATGCAACAATAATTTGATAATCAGGGCAAAAATCAGAATAACTACTCCGTAGTTTTTAATGTAACGGTGTAAAAATTTCAGAATCCACTCAAAAATATTGGAAAGCCAACGCAGCCAAGAAGCGCCCCTTTCGGGAATGCTATCCATTTGTTTTCCATATTTTTGCAGGATTTGATAGTCCGTAGGTCCGGCATAAATGACAAAACTTTGATGCCAGCTTTGTTTGGGATTGCTTTGTCGGGAATCAATCACAAAAGTAGGATTACCTGTTTCTGGATTCAAACCGGTGCTGAAAGAACGCATCAGAGCGGGCTCATTTTCTTTTAGCACAAGAGTAAAATATTTACCGCGTAAAGCCATCCAGTTGAAACTGTTAAAAGAACCGGAGGGCTGTTTTTTCTTCATTTTCGCCAAAGTTGTTTTAAAAATCTCATTATCGGCATAAAACATAAACCGATAATCCTGTATTTTGCTTTTGGTAGTTTTTTCGGTATCGGCGATTCCGCAACCGAAATCTACTTCTATGCCATTGGTAACTATATAATTAGTTACATCCACATCCAAAGCTATGCCGTATTGATCGTCCAAAGCGAAACTTTTACTGATTTGCGGATTTTTCTCATCACCCAGGAAAAAAGTGATTCCCATTGAATCGGGAGAGACATTATAGTTAAAAATAACATCTTTTAAAGGGGTCTCAGTGGCGGGATGAATGAGTTTTATGCCGGCAAGTGAATTGTTTGCAGGAATCAGTTTAACTTTAGTGCTGTCGTGCATTGCATAATTACGCAATTCAATTTGTTTAATTACACCCCCGTTGTTACTGAAAGTAACGGTCATCAATTTATTGGAGAGCTGAATTGTGGCAGGCGTAATTCCTTTTGCTAAAAGAGTGTCAGACAAAGCAATAAAATTGCTGGAATCGGGTTTGACTGGCTCTTTAACTGTTTGGGGAACGGGAGATCGTTGTTCTTGTTGTTGTAACTGCTGTTGTTTTATTTGTTGTGGCTTCCAAACGAATTCATTGAAGATTAAAAAGAGAATGAAAACGAGTAGCAGCGCAAGTAATGTTCTTTTTTCCATTGTTTAACCTTTAGGGAAGTGGATCGTATCCGCCCTTGTGAAAAGGATTGCATTTCAGGATACGCAGGGTAGTTAAATAAAATGCCTTAAAAAAGTTATATTTTTTGAATGCTTGATAGCCATAGACACTACAGGATGGCTCGAATCTGCAACTGGCAGGTAAAAAGGGAGAAAAAACGAGCTGATAAAAACGAATGAGAAACAAAAAAAGCAGATTAGGAAACCGCAAAACCTGCTTTAGCAGGATGCTTTTGATGTTAATTGATTTATCACTCTTAATAGCTCTTGTGATAATTCCTGCCATTTTAGATCCGCTGCCCCTGTTTTGGCTATTAAATTAAAACGGTAATTAACCGGTATATTTTCCTGATTCGTACGCAACCAAGATTTGATTCTGCGCTTAAGCAAATTGCGTTTAACGGCGTTGCCAATTTTACGACTGATGGTAATGCCCGCTGCACTTTCACCTCTGAGCACGGGCACATAAAAATATGTTGTGCGGATTTCAAAAGCGGGATGAAAAAAATCGGCATAGTCAGAATGAGAAGTAATCCATTTGACCATAAATTCATACGGTTAAGGTCTTTCTCCCTTTTGCTCTTCTGCGAGCTAAAACCTTGCGTCCATTTTTGGTAGCCATTCTGCTACGAAAACCGTGCGTATTTTTGCGTGATGTGTTTGAGGGCTGGTAAGTCCTTTTCATTTTTTAGCTATCTCCTTAAATTTATATACAATTATGTATGTTAATCCATAAAATTGACATTGCCTTATGTGTCAAGGTAAATTAAGCAGAACATATCAGCCAGGAAAAATGAAAATAAAGCTCCGGTGAAAAATAGGGATAAGCCAGCAGAAAGAAAAGTTGACACAATCCCGCAAGCGTCATTTGTAGAGCCAAAAGAGGAAAACGCCCTCATAATATACAAAAAAAGGAATAAGGAATCTGAAAATGCGCAGGATACTATTGATATTGGCGATCTCGCTATACTGGCTACGGGGTTTTTGCCTTACGATCGAAGTTAGCGATTATGGCTACACAGAAGGAAAGATCAGAAACTACAGTGAAGGACCTTGGAATTCTTCTGGAACAGACCTCTCGGAAGGCACAAACAAGCTTTGGAATTTTAATATGCCTTCTGCCGGATATGTCAATAACATCTTCCACAGTGTGCAGAATGTAAACGGCTTCCCCAATGCCAATATGTCTGCCGTTTTTGAGCAAAACATACTGGATTATTACAGCAGTGGAACTCAATACTACCAAAATACCGGTAGTGACATTCTCAGCATTGGTTACACGGCTTCTCCGGATTTTGTTTGGAATCCACCTGTTCCTATGGGCTTACCACATTATTTGGGCAAAACCTGGTCGGGGACGCATAATTGGGCTTATGGAACCTATGTAGTCAGTGGCAAAGTGATAGCCGAAGGTCAAGTTAGCACACCACTGGGAAGTTATCCTGCTTTGCTGGTTCGCTACTATTATCAAACGAATGTGATCAGCTATTACTACTATCAATGGGAAACCAAAGAATATGGAATAATTGCCTACACCCTAACTGTGAATAATGGTATGCTCTATGTTCTGAACCAAGCAGATCCCAATGTTGCCAATGAAGATAATGTAGTTCAAACCCATTCTCTGAAAGCGGTCCTTAGCCCCAATCCCTTTGCCAGTGATCTCTCCCTGATTCTGGAAGCAAAGAATTCCAGCCCTGTTTGCATAAGTATCTACGACCTAAAAGGGAGATTGATAACCCAAAGTGAGCACATCCTGAAAGCCGGAGCGATAACACAGCTTGACTTCAGCGAGGTCTTTGTCAATCAAACGGCGGGATTGTATTTTGTCTCCATTAACTATGGAAACGGGAAACTGGTTCGCAAGGTGACTAAATTACCGTAAGCCATTTCTTGGGTGGTAAAGGTAAAAAGTATCCCTCCTTATTATCCATTCCCATCAGCTACATATATTTATCAGTTAAAATTGGAGGGATAACAGGAAGGGTCTTATTGTTATTTAATTCTGATGAGAAGATTGGGACAGGGTTTCTGGGTTTTTAGGTTACCAGTGAATATAAAAATAACCTCTTGCTTCCTTTCCTTTCCTTTCCCTTGCTTTCTATGTTACAAGAAATTATCTCACAATTTGATATAGCTATTTCCGCTACTTTTGGCTATCACTCCTTTCAGCTCCAAATTCAATAGCAAGGTGGAAAGTTTTCCAAAGCCCAACCCGGTTTTTAGCAAAAGTTCATCAAAAGTGATGTCTCGTTGTGCTTCCGAAAGAAGGTCAAATATTGATTGTTCTTCAGCAGAAAGCTCCGGAATCAATTCCAGCTGTTCTTTCACAGAGGAGCTTAGCCCAAAATCAGTGATTAAATCATCTGCGGAACTTACTAAAGTAGCTCCCTGTCGGATTAGTAAATTGGGACCTTGTGCATTGCGGTTATTAATGTTTCCCGGCAAGGCGAACAGCGGTTTATTTTGTTGCTGAGCAAATTTGGCAGTAAGCATAGCGCCGCTATTGAGAGAACCTTCCACAACCAAAATTGCTTGGGAAAGGGCACTGATAATTCTATTGCGCGCAGGAAAATTCCAGCGTTCCAATTTGCTGCCGGGTTCATATTCGCTAACTAATGCCCCATTATCCATAATGTGCTCGGCAAGGGCTTTATTCATTGGCGGATAGATAGTTTCCAAACCGGAAGCAAAAACGGCAATCGTTTTTGTCTTTGCTTTCAGAGCTGTCTGATGGGCAATTGTATCAATTCCCATTGCCAAACCGCTGATAATATTTACCCCTTTTTCACAGAGCGGAGAGAGAATTTTCCGAGTCATTTCCACTCCGTAGGAAGTAGGTTTTCTGGTTCCCACAACTGCCAGACAAAGGTCTTTGAGGGTTTCTAAAAGGTCTCCTCTGTAATACAAAATCAAGGGCGGATCACAAATCTCCTTTAAACAGGCAGGATAGTCAGGATCGGTTAGGCAAAGATATTGGATCTGATATTTAGCCAGCAAGTCCACTATTTTAGGGCTGTTTTCCGGCAGGACAAAATTACTTAAATGTTTGATAGTTTCTGGCTTAAGCTTATCCTCACGGTAGATGTTATGAGCGGGGTTTCCCACAAACTCTTGTGGATCAGGATAGCGCTGTAAAATTTCCAGAACACCTTTTGGTCCTAAAAGCGGAGCAGATTTCAGGCAGATCCAAGCATTGAATCTATCCACTTACTTACTCTGCTGCAACATATTGTAAATTTTGTATTTAAGTTCGTTCAAACCCTCATTGCTGACGGAAGAAATGGCAATTATATCTTCCTGATATTGTTTTTGGAAGGATTTTTTTATTTCTGCCAGTTTGCCTTCCAATTCTTCAGGCGGGATAGTATCGGTTTTACTGATAACGATTAGATGCGGCTTTTTGTCCATAAAGGAATCATATAGATACAATTCTTTTTTCAGAGTATTATATGCCTCAAGGGGATTTTCAGCGGCAACATCAATTAAAAACAGCAAAAGATGAGTCCGCTGGATGTGACGCAAGAACTGATCTCCCAATCCCTTACCAGAATGCGCACCTTTAATTATGCCCGGAATATCTGCCAGCACAAAACTTTGATAATCACTCACATACACAACGCCCAGCATTGGTTCCAAGGTAGTGAATTCATAGTCCGCAATTTTGGGTTTTGCCGCAGATAACACACTTAAAAGGGTTGACTTACCGGCATTGGGAAAGCCAACCAAACCTACATCTGCCATCAGTTTCAAAACCAATTCCAGTTCCATTTCTTCGGTTTTTATGCCTAAAGTGGCAATTCTGGGCGCCTGATTGATGGGAGTGGCGAAATTGGAATTGCCTTTGCCTCCATAACCACCTTTGGAGAGAATAACAGATTCTCCCGCTTCCGTGACATCTGCCAATTTATAGCGTTTATCTTCTTCAATTACATATATTTCGGTTCCCAAAGGAAGACGCAAAACACAATCCTCACCTTTAGAGCCGCTTTTTTTGGCTCCTGCACCTGGTTTTCCGTTTCCGGCTTTGAAATTTTTATGATAGCGGTAGTCCAAAAGAGTGTTTAAATTGCTATCTCCCATAGCGATAACATCTCCACCCTTGCCTCCGTCCCCACCATCAGGACCGCCCTTGGGAACATATTTTTCGTGTCGGAAACTAACTACTCCATCGCCTCCGTTGCCGGATTTGATTTTTATTCTGGCATAATCAATAAACATATCTTCTTTTACTTTACCACCACAAATTTTTGCTTAAGAGTTTGAGAGCCGTTTTCCACTTTCATAAAGTAAACTCCCGAACCCAGTTGATTTCTATTTAAACTTACACTATATTTGCCATTTTCCGCTTTGGGATTATGCAGTTGCACTACTTTTTGTCCTTTGACATTATAAATCTCTATATTTATCGGTTTGGCACTCAAGCCCTTCAGGTTTATCATCACCGGAAATGAATACACTGGATTTGGCAGAGAGCAAGAAAGTTTTGTCGGCACAATGTTTTCATCTTGATTGGCAACTAAATGAAATTCACTTTGAACTATATCAAAACCGTTATCGCTAAACCTCCAAGTAATGTAAGGAATATTCACATCCGGTAATTGCACAGTGTAAGTGACGCCCAAAGCATAATCCACACCTGTAGGCACAAATTGCAAAATTGTTCCATCGGGTAATTCGGTTTCCGCCAACAAAGGAAAATCATCATCCGCATCCAAATAATCTATCTGAATAAGTTCAGTGAAAGGATCATAACTGTTAAAAGTGCAAACGGGAGCGGTATTTTGGCTAACCTGATAATTATTGTCTTGAAAAATTATGTAGGCAGGAGTGCTATAATCGCCCAGTCCTATTTGGGGTTGAAGATTTGCCAGGTCAATATCAACCTTCAGCGTAAGCCCCAACATCAATAAAGCGTCCGGCAAAGAGCCGAAATCAGGATCGGCAGTTAAATCACTGATATTGCAAGCAAGATTTAATGCCCCTCCGGAAACCTGACTTTGCACATTGCCCAACCGCGTAAAAACCGGCATCTGAGTTGCTGAATCATAACCCACTTTATACAATCCACTGGAAACTACGCCGGGAATATTAAAACTATAGATCATTGCATAGCCAACACTATCCATCAGCGAACTAACATTGCCCAAAACACCCAGGTAAACATTATAACTGGTTAAGGAATTCATTATCGGAAAATTCCCGCTGAGGTTCTGCATTGAAAAATATATTTTGTCTGAGCTGATCGCCGTATAGGACTCTCGCAAATCCAGATTTTGAGAATATACCGTTACACTGTCTCCTTCCGCATCCGTAGCTATGTAAGCCATTTTATTTAGTTGCGGAGGAAATGTATCACTATCCCAATAGGCAGATTGCATCATTGCAATGCTTTCACCCATCTCTTCAATGCTGTAATGAAGACGGTATCGCAATTTTTGACCGAAAGTATAAGGTGCCAACGCTTCTTTTTCTCCGGTGGAAATATCTTGAATAGGGGAATTCTGCCAAGGTGCATCATTTGCACTATACAAAAAATCCGGATTTAATGTCCCACCGCTTAAATCCTCCCAACGCAAATGAATATTTCCATTTTCATCTCTGGAACTATGCCGAATGTTTCCAAACGGAATTTCGTATTGAGCCATAAGTAACGCGGTTATGCCAACCAAAATAACTGTTAAGATCTGTTTCATTGCTTTCTCGCTTTTTTGATACTTACTAATATCAAATTTTTCTGGTTACAACTTATTTTCTTTGGGAATCCACCTGCTTACCGAATTCTTTTTGGCAAAGGCACGGAAGCATTTATCCCCAATGTATCCAAACAAGATAAATCATTTATAATATAATACTCTAAAGCCCTGTGGATGTCAAGCTTTTTCTGCAAGGCAACAATCCCAAGGATGAGTTTAGGATAAAGTATCAGCGAAAATTGAAAATATATTACTGAAAAGGGAAAGGAAGTATCACCGAATATTGCAATAATAGATCGTCATAATGTCAGATTATAAAAACATATAGCAGACAACAGGTGACATTCCTACATATCGGAATCATTCTATGATTTCAATTTCTTATACTGGTCTATGGCAGTAAAGTACATAGCACCAATATCATCATTAGCCAATGTATCCAGATTATTATAGATACTTTCAAAAATCGCATCCTCGTAATATTCTTCACCTAACTCATATTGATATCTATTTGATAGGATCTTTAGGTTGATGTGTTTTGCCAGATTCTCAAAAGCAATATAGGGGATGCGAAAATTATCATCTGCTATGTCAGCTTTATCTAAAGTGTGAGGTTTTAGGATGTGGGTTCCAATCTCATGCGAGATAAAATGATCAAAGTATTCCTTAGGGCAGTATTCTGTAATAGCCGGGAAGATATTTACACCATAATGCAATGAATTTGCGCATGGTCCAAACTGAAGAGAGGGAACTATAATCAGCTGATATTGCTCGGCAAGCAGATCAAAACCTGTAGCTACTTCCCATTTACTAACTATGTCATTCACGGAGAATGTCTCATTTATGTAATCAAATGTTCTATTTATAATTACTTTATCGTGGCTCCAGATCAAGTGCAAATATTTCAGGTAATATGTTTTATATATAGTGCTTAGATGCTTGATTTTAAAGAGTACTTCTTCCTGATTTAATGATTTAATAGTCAGTAAAAAGGAAGCATTAAATTCTTGCATTCGTTTAATATGGTCACCATATTCCTCAATTAAAGGTGATGGACTACCTACATCATAACAGTGTTCTAAACAGGAAAAATATTCCATAATGCCGGCACTATTTTCTTTGAATATATAAGCTGGAAGGAAGTAAAATATCTCTGTTAATGAGGATACCGAGCCATCTCCAAATCTCAAGTTATCGGCACAAGATTGCATATAAACTTGATCTTCTTCCGAGAGCATTTCGTTCTTACGCTCTTTATCTTCAATTTCCCAGTTTATGCCACAAATTGCTTGAACATAAGTTAGATAATTAACAGCGGGACTTACTATTGGTATAACTTTTTTCATCTATTCTCCTTATCAGAAATGAACCAAATTGGTGTCTTAGAAATCCATACTCTGTTTCCACTGTTTCATTGGAAATACCGGACTTCAAAGTTAATATAATCTCTGTTTTTAACTACATGGATATCTACACACTTTAGGAGCACTTCTCTTTTTAATAGGATTAATAGGATGTCTTTTATACAAATCATCAAGAGCATTTAATTTAGTACTCTTACAGTGGTTTCCCCAAACAACCAAATCACTTTCTGATATTGTAACCAAATTTGACAAATCAATATAGTATTCCATTTTTAATCGAGCTTCTTTTGGTATTGACCTATAGGCTAATAAACTCTTGCGTTTATGTCTTGTTGGAAATCGTTTTCTTATGTACTTGCTGATAGTTAATTCATGATATATCCAAGGAGAGCAAGTCTTATCTTCAATGTCACTTACTGACAGTGAACTTGGCGTATTTAAAAAAAATAAACATTCTGCGCTATCAATCATTATCGTTAAAGCACTAGCAAGCATCATATGCACATGGCTAGTAGAAAAGTTTCTGCTTTCATAACTGTTCGAATTGTAACCCTTTTTACAAAATTGCTCATCAATTATCTTCTGTAAGTCATTTGAATATCCCCAAACACAAGAGTCCACGAATGATGTTAGGCGGAAACGACACCATAACCATCCAGCCAATGTAAGAGCAATGTTTTCATCACTATGGGCATGAGAAATAAAAACATCTGCGTCGATTGTTGGGAACCAAGAGTTCTGAATATTTGTTCCATCGATCTTACCATTATTAGGAATGAAATTGTGTAACTTATCAGAAATTGCATTCTTGTTTTCAACCATTTTCTCATATCCTTTATTATAGTATTTTTCATCTTCTATCTCGATATTCTTAACATTAAATCCCCTATACATATCTACTCCTTCCTACTCTCAATTGCTTCTTCAACCCATTTCTCAAGATTTTTAGCTATATCGTTGTAAGCATCATCAGATTTTGGGTTATAGCATTTTACCTTAGTTGATAGCTTAGTACCATCTTGTAAAGTAAATTGTTCGAAAGGATTATCACCTTTATTACATTTACCGTTTCTCGGACACCGAATGTTATGAATGTAAATTCCAAGTAATCCCTTACCATCTTCCCAAGCTTTCTTTATTTCATATTGAACCCACTCACGGTCAGCTGTTTCTTCGCCAACCAATACAATGACACAAGATCGATAACTCATATTGACATTGATCCATTTCTTAATAGAATCTTTCCCTTTTCTCCTAATCTCCTCCCATTCATTTTCTGATACCGGCTTATTATCTTCAATTGCCCCAATGTTTCTTATTTGTTGAACCCTCATAACATCGTTCTTGAAATGAAAGCTGTAGAAAACTTGTCTCTTTGGCATTTGAACCTCCTTATTTATTTTATGTTAATTACACAAAAACAGAACAACGATTATAACCAAAATAGGTGGATAAAAGAATAAAGTGGAAAATGATCTCATTCCATACAAAATGAACTGTAAGTGAATAAGAAAATTACGCTTGGTCTTGATGCTGTAGATATCTTCTATTACAAGCTTGTTTTCATTCATTTTTTTCACGAATTCTTTATGAAGACATCTAAAATGGCTTTCAAGACCCACATAAAACGAGTCTAAGGCGAAGAAAAGAACTACAATTATGATGCCAAGCAATATGGGAAATCCATCATTGTAAAACAAAGCTATTATACCTGTAACGATTGTTAATGCCCATGTTTTACAAGCTGCGCTGTTTCCAGCCATTCTATTGATGATATCCTGCAAAATCTCTATGTGTTTAATAACTGCAGGAGATTCATAGATTTCTAACTCTTGTTTAGTCATCAATTCTCCTCAAAGGGTTTATAACATATTAAGTTAAGTATTTAGACCAGTATTAGTTATCCTCTTTACAAGTTCGGTCTTAAAGTCACTTACATCAATCCAATGAATGAATTTGTAATGATTAATATCGAAATGAATATACCCTTTATCGCTTTCCCGACAGCAATAAATTACTGGCAAACCTCTACCGATAGCATAACCAGTTTCAAAATAGACACCTGGTCTATTATCTGTATAATCCGCTATTAAAAATCTGCTTTGGTTTATCCTACTTAATACATTTGATATTATCTCGTCATTAAAATCAACAAGGTCTATTCTGATAGGGATCAATCCGCATTGTTCAACTGCTTTCGCAATTCCTTGATGATAGATTTCGTCTAATTTATTGTTAAACGACATTGCCACAAACACTTGTTTAGATTCTGGTCTAACTTTACGAAGCTGGATTATTCTATCCCATCCCTTGACTTTTAGTGTAAACACATAATTATTCTGTTCTGAATGATACTGATCAATGTACTCCAATTCCTGAGCCATTTCAAGTAATGCTTGCATATCGTTGTCATCGTGCACATACAATAATGGAATATCGATTTTTGGAACTGTTATACCTACATTGAACCTGGTAGCTTTTTTCCCACAATAAAGCATAAGAAGATCGAGAACTTCCAATGGATCGGAAGGAATTTGAATACTACCCTTAATCTTTTCGTAGTTTTCATACTTTAAATCAATCTCATCTGCTGCCATAGATGATAGATGTCTTAAGGCAATACTCATGTCCATGTCTGGCTCATTTTTCTGCTGTCTCTCACTCAACATATCAAGTAATACATGATTTGTTATCTTGAAGTTACCGCAGTATGCACATACAACATGAACTATGTTTCCATAATCGCTTGTTCTTAGGTTTTCACTTAACTCTCTATGGCATATTGGACAGATGTTTTGTTGCAAATCCATCATCTTCCTCAACAGTTCAGACTATGAATGGAATTTTACCGATTGCTCTATCAGGCTTAGTGTGTGTGATAAATGAGATTCATCTTTCATAATAAATCATTATCCTCGCATAGTTGTTTTTCTTATATTTTTAGTGCTTCAGTTCTGTCAAGTACAAAATTTTTCTCATCTGGGTGGTAAAGGTAAAAAATATCCTTCTTTGCTATCCTTTCCAATCATCTGCAGATATTTGTTAGCCGAGATTGGAGAAATAGCAAGTAGAGGTCTCTTGTATTCAATTCTGATAGGATAATTTGTTCAGGATTTTAATTATTTCTCCCCATCAGCCAAAAATCATAGAGAGAATGCCATTGTTCCTAATTATTCAATGGTTTTGCTGTGATAAGATAGAATCAGTTAATTATTTGTTACACAGTGCACTCTCTTACGATCAAGTAACGCTGCCGTAACACTGCCGTTGTTTCGTTACGGAAATGTTACTGCTATGTCAATGCAGCATAAAGGGAAGATGCCTGGGCAGTAGAAGAGCATTTTTGGGTAGGTTGTAATTAGTTCTTGCTGTGAATATGGGGAAATTGTAGCAGAAGAAGAAATAATTCTTGCTGTGGATACACGGAAATTGTAGTAGAAAGGGTCTGACAGGCAAACGGCATCAAAGCGAGGGGCATTAGATAAATCGGTAAGCGATAAATAAAAAAATGGATGGCAAAACGATAAAGGGGCAGTAAGCAGAGTATGAAGTGGCAGCGTTTTTAGCGTATGCAATCCGTTTAAAAAAGGTATGGAAACAGTAAGCAGAGTATGCAGTGGCAGCGTATTGGGCGTATGCAATCCGTTTAAAAAAGGTATGGAAACAGCAATCAAGGTATGCTGTGGCAGCGAGTTAGTTAATTTAGTCACTTGCCGTAACTAAGGAGAAGTTACATTCTGAGGCAATGAAGATAATTGCTATTTTGCCGTGGCTTATTTTCCAATGCAGAATTCACTGAATATTTTGTTTAGGAGGTCGTCGGTGGTAATGATGCCCAAAATTTCTTCTAATGCATTGCTGGCGGAAATCAATTCAAAGGCAATGAATTCAAAACCTTGGTTTTCCACCAGGCATTGTTCGGCTTGATGCAAGGATTGCAAGCAGTTAGCTAAGGCAATCAGATGTCTGTTATTGATAAGGATGGGTTTATCTGGCAAGTCGTCGCTAAGCAGCAAGCGCTGGGAAATTGTTTCAGTGAGGTCTTTCAAACCATTTTCCGTAACTACGCTACAATAGACACCGCCGGCGATTGGGGGCAAATTTTCTTTTTGGAGGTCTGCTTTACTAAATACGACCAGGGTTTTGGCAAAAAGTTCAGGCGCAAGGGAGGAATTGGAGAGTAAAGTGGAAATGGGTTGTGCAAGTTTTACTGCGGCGGTTGTTTCCACTAAATATAAAAGGAGGTCGGATTCCTGCATTAATTCGTAACTTTTGGCAATACCCATTTTTTCGATGTCATCCGGCGATTCGCGCAGGCCTGCAGTATCATAAATAACTATGGGAAAGCCATTTATGGATAGATACTCTTCCAGATAATCTCGGGTGGTTCCCGGATGGGGAGTAACGATTGCCCGGTTCTGTTGCAGCAAAGCATTAAAAAGTGATGACTTACCTACATTGGGTGCACCGGTTAAACAGATCTTTATGCCGGTGCGGAGTTTTTTTCCCTGCTCACCTGTGCTGATAAGTTCCTCTGCCTTTTGGATAATATCAATCAGTTCTTGATGCATCAAATCAAAATCGGGAAGTGGCAAATCCTGGTCGGCAAAATCAATGGCAAGTTCAAAATGGATACGAAGTTCCGTTATCCGATTCAGCAATTCCTGCAAATATTGGCTAAGTGAGCCCTTAAGTTGCCTGAAGGAGGCCTTTTCAGCTTTGGATGTTTGGGCTTGAATAAGATCGTTAACTGCCTCGGCTTGGCTCAAATCCATTTTTCCGTTTAAAAAAGCGCGCAAAGTAAATTCCCCCGGTTTTGCCAAACGGCAGGAAAGCATCAGGGTCTGCAAAATGCTATTCACAAGGTTGGGATTTCCGTGACAAGATATTTCCACAACATCTTCTCCCGTATAACTATGAGGTTCTCTAAAAACAGAAAGCAGAACTTCATCTATAGCTTCTCCCGCGGCAGAATGAAAAGTGCCCAGAATCAGCCGATGAGAAGATAAAGATAGCAGTTCTTTGCTCTTGGAAAAGTGCTTGGCTACAAGTTCAATGCAACCTAAACCACTAAGACGAATTATTGCCAGAGCGGAAAATCCGGCGGGAGTGGCAGGCGCACAAATAATTTCGAACACATTATTCATTGATGATCTGCGTTATTTTGTCATACAGCTTTTGTGGAGTAAAACCGATCTCATCCAATAATTCAGAAATTTTGCCGTGCGCAATGAAGTAGTCAGGATAGCCAAAATTGATTACCTTAACCGAATAAAGAGAAAGCAGTTGGCTTATTCTGGAGCCCATTCCTCCGATGATGGCATTGCTTTCTAAAGTGAAGATATAGTTGCAATTAGCTGCCAAATTTTCAAGCGTTTGGGCATCCAAGGGTTTAACAGCCAATAATTGCACTAATTGGGATTGGATATTATTCTGTGCCAATAAGTTATGAACTTCTTCAGCGATAAAAAAAGCATCTCCACAAGCAACCAAGGCAATGTTACCTTCATCAGAATGAATTTTAGCGGAAAAAGGATCAAATTTCATTGGTTCTTGATGTTCCTTAGAATGAACTACCCCTCCTCTCGGATATCTGATAGCCACAGGATTTGCTTGATAATCCGCAGCCCAAGCAAGCATCGCGGAAAGTTCTTCAGCCGTGGAAGGAGTTAAAATGACTAAATTGGGAATGAAATTTAAATAAGATATGTCAAAAGCACCCTGATGCGTGGCTCCGTCTTCGCCTACAAGTCCGGCTCTGTCAATACAAAAAACCACTGGCAATTTGGGAAGAGCTACATCGTGAATAACTTGGTCCAGAGCTCTTTGCAGAAAAGTGGAATAGATTGCTATGAAGGGCTTTAAACCTTTCGTGGACATCCCTGCCGCCAAAGTGACGGAATGCTGTTCGGCAATGCCCACATCAAAAAAGCGATCGGGAAAATTCTTTTCAAAATCCGTTAGGCCTGTACCGGCAGTCATAGCCGCGGTTATAGCTACAATTTTGGGATTCTGCTTAGCTAAATTGACCAAAGTTGAGCCCATAAATTCGCTCCAAGATTGTTTTCCACTGCTAAATTGCTTACCGGTTTTGAGGTCAAAAGGTCCTGTTCCATGAAAAAGTTCGGAATCTTTTTCCGCGGGAAGATAGCCCTTTCCTTTTTGAGTGACAATATGAATTAAAACGGGACCGACCATATAGTTCTTAACTCTTTTAATGATGCGCAAAAGCTGGTCTATGTCATTCCCGTCAATGGGCCCTACATATTTAAAGCCAAGATCTTCAAAAATGATGTTGGGCACCAAAATATTCATCATCGATTCTTCCATTTTTTGGGCGCCGTAGATGAAACCGCGCCGAAATTTGGAAGGTAAAGTGGAGCTGAAATCCCAGACCTGTTTTTTAAGAACATTATAGGACTTGCTGGCAAGCATTCTTGCCATATATTTTTGCAATCCGCCCACATTTTTGGAGATGGACATTTCGTTGTCATTAAGAATTACGATGAATTTATCTTTTTGGAGATGGCCCCCATAATTTAATGCTTCAAAACTTATTCCACCCGTTAAAGCCCCATCACCAATAATGGCAAGACAATGACCCTTTTCGCCATTTAAATCCCTGCCACAAGCAATGCCCAAAGCGGCGGAAATGGAAGTGCTGCTATGGCCTGTAGTAAAAGCATCATAAGGACTTTCTTCGCGATTGGTGAAACCGCTGATGCCTTGATATTGTCTTAAAGTGTCAAAGCGAGCGTTGCGTCCCGTTAAAATTTTCCAAGCGTAGGACTGATGCCCTACATCCCAAACGATTCTATCTACAAGTGGATCAAAAAGATAAAGCAGGGTAACGGTGAGATCCACGGTTCCTAAACTGGGAGCTAAATGACCCCCTGTCTGGGAAACGACTTCTACAATGCGAGTGCGAACTTCCTTAGCCAGGATTTTTAATTCGCTGACCGTTAATCCTTTTATTTGTTTAGGATCGGTAATATTTTCCAAAATCATTACTGTGCCTTCTTACTTATGGTTTTGCTCTGGATTCTTCCATTTTAATGATAATAATTTCCAAAATCATCAAAGCGAAAGCAATGGCAAGTAAAATTTTCCATAGGTCATAACCTAAGCGCGAAAAGAAAAGCTTTCCTTCCCAATTATTACCCAAATTCTTCACGCCTTCAGGAAGAAAAGTTCTTGCCTCAGAATCGCTGTAATCAATATTTATCGCCATTGCGTAACTGCGAGGGGTATCAGGTTCAAAAATATAAATTCCCGGTTCATTGGCTAAATAGCGTCCACTGCTGATAATTTCACCCGCGGGCAACTTTAATTTAGCAAAAGTTAGCATCGTCCCGATTTTGGCATCCGCTTCCGGAATTTCCTTTCCCGCGATGTAATCAAAAGTCCGATAAGCTAAAACGGGAAAAGCGGGATCAATATAAAAAGGGATGCCAGAACTAACTATATTCCACAACCAAAGGGATTGCTTATCTTTAATCACTGCCAAAGGAAAGTTTTGAGCCGAAATCAGCACACTGGCTTTTTTATTGGATGCCTGCCAAAAATCAGTTACGGTAGGACTTTTCAAAGCTTTGCCGGCAATAAGAGAACTGATATAGTGATGCGCATTTAAGTTATCGATGGTAACCGTTTTTTGCATTCGTTCTCTGATATCCAAGCCAAAAGTATTGTTCAGATATGATTTCCAATCGGCAGCAAGATCATTTCCCAAACAATATAATAATCCGATTTTGCGATTTTGCAAATTGGTAAAAATTTCCCTTAGGCGGGTAGTGATAGGCCCACAATTATAGACCACAAAAAGCTGATAATTATCCAAATCATTCAAAGACAGCTCATCCGGAGAAAGTATTTGATAATTGGAAGCGCTGTAAACCTTCAAAACAGTAGCCAGAATAGGAGGCAAATTGTCATTTTGCGTAATGACGCCGATTTTGGGTTTGCTGTAAAATGGGAAGGCAAAATAACAGCGATTGTCCATAATTTGGCGTTCATCGTTTATTTCTATAAAACCACTTTGCCAGCCATCGGAGCGTAAATCTACGGTCATCGTTTCCGTAATTGAACTGCGAGGAGGAATGGAAACAAATTTTTCCGCCAGTTTGATTTCGTTTACTATCGCTTTAACTAAAACATCTTTGCGTTCAGCATTGCCATAATTGGCAACCGTAAATTGGATAAGTTGTTGGTTGCGTTTATCCACAAGCTGATATAATGCATTAGCTGAGATAACTGCCAAATTCTCATAGCCAACTGTTTGAGGCAAAGGTATCAAAGCAATGGGAACACTGGAGGTCAAATTAACGGGGGGAATGCGTAAATCACTGATTAGATATATTTCTCGATTGGGCATCTGACTTTCAGATAGTTTTGTTTCTGCCGCTGTAACCATATCTTTCAGCGAAAGAGGTGTGTAAGTAGTTGTTAGCTGTTCAATCAGTGTCTCCGGTATGGTTCCGGCATAAATTTGGCTATGAATCAAGTTCCAATTTTCATCGGAACTTATGGGGATGAAACGGTCGTCGGCATTGGCTTGGGAATTTATTTTTTGTAATGCCTCCTTGGCATATTGAAGTGCGCTTTTGCCTGTTTCCGCATATTCCATACTATAGGAAGTATCAATCAAAATGGCAACTGCGGTGGGTGGATGCTTTGCGGAAGGTTTTATTTGGGGGGAATTAAACATAGGGCGTGCCACTGCCAAAACTACCAGCAAAATAATCAGCATCCTGATAATTAGCAATAAAATGTTTTTCAGTTTGCTGCGGCTTTTTTCCTGTTCTTTACTAAGCTTAATGAAACGCAGGGAAGGAAAGACGATTTTTTGCGGTTTTTTCTTTGCCAGCAACCAAATCAGCAAGGGCAAGAGAGTTGCAGCCGCAAAAAAGAGTAGTGTGGCATTTAAAAAGGAAAGCTGAAACAATTAAATACCTGCGCTGATGGAAAATAGATAGTCGCTATCGGCAAGTTTCATACCAGAATTCGTCAGCGAAAAATCAAAGCGTAAATTTTTATAATAATAACCGCCGCCAAGCGTGTAGTTTATGTTATCGGTTCCGTAAAAATCGTGGCTGTAAACTCCAAATCTGAGATCAAGGGAATTACGATTTTTCGTAGTGGTGGCACTGGTGCTTTGGGAGAAATTCCAGCTGTAGTCATAGCCAAAGTGAATGGTACTTTCAGGTTCTTTTGCCATTTTACCTTGCATTCCGATGTAATAATGGCTGTTTTCACCTTCAAAACCAACTCCCAAAGCAGCTCTTCTTTGAATTGATTCCCCATCATAATTTTCCCACCAAAGCATAGAAAGCAGATCATAAAAGGAAGCGGCATAAATAACATTACCTATTTTGTAAGTAAAACCAAGGTCGCCGGAAGCGCCTCTAACTTTATCGTCAATAAATCCATCTCGAATTAGGTTGTTGCCGACCTTATGCTCTTTCAGATACACTAACCGTCCTGTAAGATATTTAACATTTAAGCCGGCTCCGAATTTGGGATATCTTTCGTCTCTGCCGCCCCAAGAAAATTGCACTTTATCCAACTGGTAGTCATAATATTCACTATTCATTCCGTCATTGGAAAACTGACTGATATGCACTGCAGAAACAGGTTGATAACTGAAAGAGACGGGACCCGTATTGAGAACGAAGTATTTGAATTGTTTATCTTTTAAAGTGTTGCTAAACTGAAGAGCTTCGTAGAAATCAAGATCTTCCTGATTTTTTAAGCGGAAGGAGACGGATAATGCTCCCACAGTGTTATCTGCCATCAAAGCAGGATTGCCATAAGCGCAAAAAGGGTCATCGGCATTAGTTAAATTGAGACCTCCGGAACCCATCGCGAAAGGGGAAACATTATTTTCGGGCAGAGCATAATCATAAGAAGTTACAGGTAAAGGCGTTACCTGTTGAGCAAGAAGGAGGCAAGAAGGTAGGATAAGCAAGATTATATAAATTGGGAATTTAGCCATTTTTTATTTCCTTATATGGTTTAGGCATAACCTTTTTTCAGCAGAAATGAGCGCATATAATTTGCCAAATAATATCCTGCAATACCTGTTATAACACCAAAAACGGCATCAATAAACCAATGATAATGACAAAAGACAGTGGCAATGGAGAGGAAAAAGGTTATAAAAGTGCAAATATAGCCCAGCGGACGCATAAAACGCAAGGCGGCAATAGTTAAAACAATTGCAATAGCAATATGACTGCTGGGGAAAGCACCCCCTAAGTGATTGGAAGTGCGATAAATAAATGCCATAATATGAGTAAAAGGACCGGAATGATACACCTTAGTTAATGCCATCGCTTCCGGAATGTAGCGTCCACCCATAACAGGGATGACGGAATAAATGGTATAACAGCAATAAAAGACGAAAGTGAGGTTGAAAATAACTTCCTTGAACGCCCCTTTATTGGTAAAATAGAGATATATAGGAATACCCGCTATCATTGGATAATAACAGAAATAGGCAAAATGAAACAATTCCTGAACTGCCCAGTGCGAATAGACCTTGCCCCATGTTAAAGAAGGAAGGTAACCAAAAATGAATTGGTCGATCCTCATAAAAAATGGATCCAGCCAGTCCCGAAAAATAATCCGGTTGAAAGCGTGCCCCGAAGTGTAAAAATAGCCAAATAACAGAACGGGATAGATGCTTCGGAAGAAACTTAAGGCCTTGTAGCGTTTAGTGGGATTATTTTCTGTATAATTCCAGCCGGGTTGTTTTTGCAACCAAGCCAAAAATAGCACACTGGTAAATATGCCAAGATAAACGGGAAGGTGTTTTATGGCTTCCGGGGAGCGCATAATCCCGCAAGACATATAAATAAGAATCCAGCCGCAAAAAATAAGCGTTATAAGATCAATGGCAGATAGTAAAGAGGAATTTTGGGAGTTTCTTTTCAAAGAGAAATCAGTCATTCAAAATCCGTTATTTGCGGTTTTCAATTGCTTTATCGTAAAGACGATAGGTCTTATAAATTTTGGCGCCCAGTTTTTCAGCTACATTAATCATTGGCATATTATTTTCCAGCACCCAGGAAAATTCACTGCGATAATAGCCCTTGGGCAAGCCGTTTTTAAAAGAGTGGTAATATAAAAGAGTGTCAATTCCCCGACCTTGAAATTCCTTAACTATGCCCATTGTGATCACGCGGACGGAAGTGATGTGTTTTTTGGCTTTTAACGCTTTGAGGATAGTTAGCGGATTTACTCTGCCTTGCATAACTTTTAAGACCTCGTTGAAGTTTGGCAAAGTTAAACTGAAGCCGGCAAGTTTGCCATCTACTTCTGCTATGAAAACCAAATCTGGATCGGCAATGGGCAATAATTCCGCTACCAGATTATCAAATTCTGGTTTCGTCATTGGCACATTTCCCCAATTGTATTGCCATGCCTTTGTGTATATTTCAAAAACGGTTTCAATATCTTTTTTGCGTTGTTTTTTATCGTAAGATAAGGAACGGATTTGCACATTATTGCGTTTTGAGATTACTTCCGCCATTTCCGCTATGCGTTGGGGAATGGAATGATATTCACTGATAAAAGCGTAGAGGTCCATTGTTTTGGTTAAACCGTAATTTTCATAGAGAACTGGATAATAGGGAAAGTTGTGAGGCATCATAACCATCGGTGGATATTCAAAGCCATCTACCAGTAAACCGCATTCTTGATTTACACTGAAGTTCATAGGACCCCTTAGAGAAGTAAAACCGCGGTAACGATTCCATTCATAAGCTGCCTCAAAAAGCGCATTGGCAGTTTCCTGATCGTTTAGGCACTCAAAAAAGCCAAAAAAGCCGATATTTTCGTGATGCTCTTTATTATGCTGGGTATTGGAATGAGCAGAAATTCTACCGGCAAGTTTTCCGTCTTTGAATGCCAGAAAAAGTTTCCCTTCAGAGTGTTGATAATAAGGATTCTTTTTCGGATTAAAGAGCTTTTTCTGATCGCCAATCAAAGGTGGAACCCAATTGGGCTCATTTTTATAGAGCGTAAAAGGTAACATTATGAAATCGTGCAGCTGCTTTTTACTATCTACGGGAATTACTTTTACCATCGTCAGACCTCTTTAGGGAAGCTAAAATTCTCCCAGTTTTTTCGATACGATTATATTTAAAATCCCCATCGCTATGGCATTGCCAAACAAAAGAGTGATGAAATAGGGCGGCATATAATTATGATAATTAAACAGGGTATAAAACACAATGTATAATACAACCGGTAAAATTACAATCAAATACTGGGCAAAGCGAATTTGCTTAAAACGCACGATAAGAATCCAAGCAATGAAAGCGGATATCAAAGTAGGTAAAAAGGCAAAATAGGCAAGCATACCCATATAGGTAAAAATACCGCGTCCACCTCTGAAATGATGATTATAGGGTAAACAGTGACCAATAAGCATACTAATGCCAAAAATCATCATTACATTTTCACCGTAAAGAACATTAAAGCCGGGGTAATTTATTACTTTGGTATCAATGAAGCGTAAAACAACCTCCACTATCATCAAGAATAAATACGCTTTGGCTACATCCATCGCTCCTACTAATGTTCCCAATGGTTTACTGATGTTGGTGTAAATATTTTCCGTATCAGCTAAACCTGAGCCGATTTTATATACATTCAAAGAGCGAAAACTTTTGGCAATAATCCGGGCAGTGGAAAAACAGCCGTATAGATAGCCAACTATCATAATTAAAACAGCAAATAAATAGATCATTCGCCAGCTCCGTAATTTCGCTCTCCGAAAATGGCAGTTCCTATCCGAAGCAGATTAGAGCCCTCTTCCAAAGCGATTGTATAGTCATCGCTCATTCCCATGGAGAGATATTTCATTTCCACGCCGGGAATTTCCAAGGACTTAAGTTCTTCAAACAGACATTTCATTTTGGCAAAGAGGGGGCGACTGATTTCTTTTTCTCCCAGCATACCAATCGTCATCAGACCTTTGATGTGCAAAGTGGAGAGCGCCGCTATGCGGATTATGGATTCCGCTGCTTCCGAAAACGAAAAACCGCTTTTGGACATCTCATCGCTACTATTAATCTGAATAAGGATATCCTGAGTCCGATTAGTTCTGCCTAAGGCGTAATGTAATCTTTTTGCCAGCTCCAAAGAATGCACCGAATGAATCAAAGTGGGCTTTAAATCCAGCAACTGATTTATTTTATTGCTTTGCAGATGACCGATAAAATGAAAGCTATCGTAAGGCACAGTAAGCAGAGGAAGTTTTTTTCTGGCTTCCTGCACTTTGTTTTCTCCGATATGCTTTATCCCCGCTCGCAAAGCTTCTTCCATTACTTCCACCGGATGTGTTTTGGTTACCGCAATTAAGGTTACTTCATCCGTGCGTCCTGTTCGGATAAGGGTTTCGGAGATACTTTCCTGCAGGCGTAAAATGTTTGCGGCTATATTCATTTCAGAAGCAACATCTTGTGCTGGTAAGATTTCCCCTCAGCGCTCAAACGATAGAAATATACTCCACTGGCAACTTCTCTGGAAAAATCGTCTCTTCCGTTCCAAATAATACTATGATTGCCTTCATTTTGAATGCCATCAATTAGGGTTCTTATTTTCTGACCCTTCAAATTGAAAATCTCCAGTTTGGCAATGGTATTTGCCTTAGTAGAAAAGCGGATGGTCGTTTCCGGATTAAAGGGATTGGGATAATTACCTAATAAGGCATTAACGCTGGGGACGCCCAGTTCATCGCTATTGCTTACAAAACCGGTGGAAACAAAAGAGCCCTGCCTTAAGGAACTGCCTCTATAAGTAATCCAAGGTCTTAAATCCGAAGCGGTTCTCTGCAAATTGAGCATTAACACTCCATTGGAATGTCCCATTACCATCTTGATCTGATTATTTGCATCAAAATCAACCAGCGTGGCAGGCGTGCTGCCATTATAAATATTCATAAAAGGATAACCGCTTAAACAACTGCCGTCAGCATTATATCCATAGACAGAGTTTTCGTAACTCTGAACTAATATTTCAGCTTGCGGATCATTATCCAGGTTGGCAAGCAAGGGAGGGCAATTAAAAATATCATTGATCGCAACCGGAAAGCCGGGAAGATCAGCGCCATTCTCATTTAGGGCATACAAAAATCCATTTATCGTTATGCCTACTATATCCAAGCCAATGTCATCGGCAGTTATATCTCCCAATGCAAAACCTCCCGCTATGTGTGAATTGATATTGCGCATTGCCACAATATTTCCAGAAGGAGAAATGATATAAATGTCTGTGGGGGTAGAACAAACGATCCGATTGGTATTTGTGATCGTGGGAGAGCCGGTAACCGAACCGTTTAGCTGAAGAGGAAAGCCCGGTAAAACCATTCCGCCGTTGCCTATTACATATAATAATCCGTTTAAAGAGCCAGCTACAATCTCCAGGGCACCATCAGCATTAATGTCAGCTGCGGCAAGTTCACAAGGAATGTTGCTTCCCACATTATAAGGAAAACCATTTAGCAATGCACCCGTCGAAGAAACGGCATAAATGTTTCCATCTATCCCTCCCGCAATTGTCTCCAGAGATCCATTGCCATCTATATCTGCCAAAACGGGAGAATAGAGAAGCATCGTATTTGCTTGATAATTAAATATGATATCTCCATCTAAGCGCATAGCAAAAATATTTCCGCTCCGACTGCAAAATACCAGATCTTTTTCCGTATCTCCATCCACATCGCCATAAGCAAAACTATGGTTTATAATCATTCCTTCTGGAGCTTCAATTGTCTGATACATATTGCCATCAGTTCCAATATAATAACTGTTGCCGAAAACATCCGCGTAGATAATTTCACTGCCATTTGTCGAATTCAGGTTTGCAACTACAGGAGCCGATTTACCATTGTTCATAGTTTCCCAGGGAAAACGATTGTCTATCATAGTTATCTGCAGCGATACGGTAAATCTGCGTTCACCAGTTAATTGCTGAGTTAAAGGATTTATGGAATCAATCACCAAGGTTAGATTATAAGAACCGAAACTCAAATTATCGGAAAGCTGCAGCCGGAATTTAAAATTTTCAGAACTTAAACCTCCCGGAAGAATCTGCGGAATGGAGATGTTACCTCCTACCAAATTTATCCCTTCAGGTAAATTTTCCAAACGAGCCGAGACATTAAAGGCAGTGTTCCAATTATTGGCATTGGAAATAAGAGGATGTAAACAAATAAGTTCGCCAATGCTGATGGTTCCGTTATTATCTCCTTCTTCATCGGAAAAAGTATAACCATCCAGATTCAGAAAGGGCAGAGAATTGTTAAAGGGCTTTACTTCTATGGAAGGATCACCAAAAAGAACCATTTCGTAATAACACCAGCGCATAACATCACTACTTAAGGCATTATTCAAATTTTGCAGACGAGAATAAGTTAACGCTTCTCCCAAGGCAGGATAATTCTGTTCAAATAAACCATTGAAAAACTGCCGATCATAATATTCAGAAGCGCCGTTCACATTGCCAGGACTATACCATCCGTAACGAGTATTTCCAATAAAGGAAAATAATGCACCGGAAGCAGTTACAAAATGTTCTCCGATGGATTCATTGTTTCCGGAAGTGCGTTGATCAAATGCAGCAGGATAACAACCTTGGGAATAGAGAAAACCATATTCTGTATTAGTTAAGCTTTCTACAGTTCCATTGGATTGCCCTATTAAAGTTGATTCATTAGCATGCCCCATATGATTCATAATTCCGGCACCAGCATTGATGGCATTATAAACACTCTGAGAACTGTAAGTGCCGTCTCTTTGGTATAGGGTATGCATATTATATTCGTCGGGAAGATACTGTGCTACATTATCTTTGTAATCACCTCCCCATGTTAAAGGATTGTCATTCAGCTGTTCACCTATAAAAAGAGCAAGATTGTTGCTAAAGGTATCATTATCAACATAATACTGAATCTTGCTGAACATATTGTTAAATTCGGTTTGGGTTTCGGCAGGAAATCTGCCAATGTGGATTTCCGGTATCATATCCGTGTTGTCATTTGTTTCACCCCAAATTTGGTTCTGGTTTGCATTCCAGTCACCATCGAGATTACTAAAATAGATATCGGTAGGCATTCGCAAATCTATAGTATCGCCAACTTGACCATAAGCGCCTCGTTCAGGAACGATTTCATCATCTCCGCCCAGAATTACATATTCCAATGGCTGAGAACTATTAGCCCAAGTTTGATAGGCATTGATAATAAAATTGCGGATTTTTTCCGCATTATCTGTGCCGGGATAGGCAGAAAGGATATCTTCCACCGAAAAAACTGCATTGGAAACGCCTCTATCGGAATGCCAAACGGAATAGGAAGAAAACCAGCTCAATCTGGAATTATTGGTAATGATGATCATTTGGCGGGGTGTGGAAAGATCTATATTTCTGGCTACATTAGCCACATTTCTATAATTAGGGGCAGATTGGTAGGTAGCAATATTTTCTGGATTGCAGATCAGGGAATTCAAGGCAGATTGGGTTTTGGCACTATTGGTATAAAAATTTGCCTCATATTCAGCTTCTGCATCTTCAAATTCACTATTCAAGGATATTTGAACTTGAGAACTGGCAAACAGTTTCTTCGTAATAGGATTGTATCGATATGGATATACATTGAACAAAGCAATTTGATATCCCCGATAATATTGAATGCCCAAAAATTGCCACTGTTTATCGGGATATAAGCGATTTTCCAATTTGGGGTTAACTAAGGTTTGTGTTAGATTTGGCATTGGAGCGGAAGTAGGCAAAGGAGGCATAGCAATTTCAAAAGTTATGTTTTCGGCTACTGTTTCGGCTTTAGAGATAGATACTTCTGAGCTTAGATATTTATTGCCGAAAGGTAGCAAAATATTCACTGGGACAAAAGGTAGAATCGGTTCACCCGTTGTTAAAGTAACCGGAAAAGCATCTGCTCCTTGTTTATTCTGCCAAGCATAAGGGTCTATATTAATTATTGTATCAAACGCAGAAAGATTGATTCCGACGAGGAGGACTGATATTAGTATAAGTGCTTTTTTCATAATCATATCCATTATTTTAAATTTAGTGCTTTATCATTTAAAGCAAGTAATGTTCCTTAAACATAAATTGTGTCAATTCGTCAAGTATTTTCACGCTATTATTTTCTTTACACTCTCTATAAGTTCTTATAGATAACTAATTATCTGCATTGCTTTAGGGTTTGCTTATTGGAAACAGGTAACTCAATCTTAATTAACTGCTCGTTGGAACTATAATTTTTTTATCTGTGCTTTAGCTTCTCTCAAATAGAGCGGTTCCAGCTCTTCCAGATCTTCCGGTAGATGTTTTACCGGTAAAATATTGGGCAAGGCAAAAAGTCCTGCTGCCGAGGGTATTTTCAGAATCGGATTTAGAGTATAGAAATTATATCCGGCATCGATAAATAACGGTGAGAGAATTTCTGAAGCACTTCCGCATAAAATAAAATCCTGTAGCTTAAGTTTTAGCAGCTCTTCTGGTTTGCCAATACCGGCAGGAATCAGTTCTTTTAGCTTTGCGTCATAATAAGCGTAATATACTTCCTGCATCTTAGCATCGATGGCAGCTAAAATATTTCGTCCCAATCCGCTTGCCGGCAAGGCAGCCAATTCTAAAGAAGAATAAGCATAAAGAGGAATTCCCAAAGCAAAGGCAATTCCTTTGGCGGTTGCCAGTCCGATTCTTATTCCTGTAAAGGAGCCGGGACCCTTGCATACATAGATTTCATTCAGTTCATGGCGTTGGCAATTACAAAAAGAAAAAGCATAGTCAATAGCTGGCATCAGGGTTTCGCTATGGGTTATTTTGATGTCAAAATAAGCGGAATAAACAACTCTATTTGTATCAGCCAAAGCAATGGAACCAGAATTTTGAGTGGTGTCAAGCGCAAGTTTCAATTTCCAGTTCTCAACCAATCGTCGTATAGACCTTCAAAAAAAAGTTTGTGCTGTGCTTCGTCGGCAGCCAACCGTCTAAAAAGAGTGGCAATTTCAGGATCGGGAAATTTAACGCTCATTTCGGAATAGAGCATAAAAGAATTCTCTTCTCTTTTCATTGCTCGCACGAGGATATTTTGATAATTCATATCCAAATCGGCGATATCAACACTTAAGTAATCGCTGATTTTCAAATTGGTTACTTTTTTTATATCTTCTTCTTTAACACCGTTTTGTCTGATATTTTCAATTACTTTGATATGTCCTTGTTCCATCGATTCCAGACCTTTCAGCATACTGTTCAGGTCTTTAAATCGAGCATAATTTTGCAAGTCCTGATAGAATTTTACCGCTTCTTGTTCGCGCGAAACGGCAAAATCCAGAATTTCGTCAAATTCTTGCTTTTGCACTTCAATTTCTCCAGTATTATAATTTTTAAATAACTATCACCCACATAGAGTTATATTACTAAGCTCCGCAATAGCTGCTTCTGCATTTAGATAAACTACCGGAGAGCCAAAACTCCCCGGTAGTTTTAGGAATGGATATTTCTAATCCAACGGTTCAAACATATCTTTGCCTACACCGCATTCGGGGCAAACAAAGTCATCAGGTAAATCCTAAAAAGATATATTGTCGTTTTCAGCGGGATCGTAAATCCATCCACAAGCGATACATTGATATTTTTGCATTTTTCTGCCTCCTTGCTATCTTAGTAATTTTCCACAAAAAGTTCAAAATAGCTTTGAGGGTGATTACAGGAAGGGCAAACTTTCGGCGCTTCTGTTCCTTCGTGAATATAACCGCAATTCAGGCATTTCCAGAAGACCTTTCCTTCACGCACAAAGACCTTTTGATCTTTTATATTGTTGAATAGCTTACGAAATCGTTTTTCATGCTCTCTTTCCACTTTGGCAACCATTCGCCAGGAATGAGCAATATCGCTAAAACCTTCCTCTTCGGCAACATCGGCAAAAACGGGATAGAGCTCAGTCCATTCCTCATTTTCTCCATTGGCTGCATATTCCAGATTTTTTTGAGTGCTCTCGGCAGACCAGCCAACTGGATAAGAAGCGATGATATTGAGCATTTCACCTTCCAAACCAAGTTTTTGCAAGTGTTTGAAGAATATCTTGGCATGTTCTTTTTCATTTTCCGCCGTTTCCGTAAAAATATTGGATATTTGTTCGTAGCCCTCATTTTTAGCTGTTTTAGCTGCATAAAGATATCTCATTCTCGCTTGGCTTTCTCCCGCAAAGGATTTCATTAGATTTTCAGCAGTTCGAGTGTCAATAAATGTCATTTTATCTCCTTCTTTTATGCTTTCCAAAGACCGTGCACATTACAGTATTCGCGCACTTCTTTCACTTTATCCATCTTAATGTTAAAGATGGCTTTAGGTTCATCTCCAGGTTTTAGTTCTTTTCTGATCACTTTCGTATCCGTAAGAACTTCAATAAAAGTAATATAATGTTTTGCTTCCATCGGGTGAGGAACGCTTCCCACTTTTACCTCAATCTTATCACCTAAATCGGTTATAACGGGTATATGTTTTTCTACTGCCGCATCCACCGTATTTTCAGTTAACAACTGCATTGGCTGTCCGCAGCAAACTAATTCGCCACCACCCACAAAAGTTACTTCAACTACATTTCCGCAAATGAGGCAACGCCATAATTGTCTTAGAGCTATCATAATTTCCTCCTTACTTAATCTCTTTATACTATTATAAGCAATTTAATACTTTTGTCAACAGGAATTTTTCCCTTGCCAAAAAAAACGCTTTTGGTTTTATTGCTTTGTAAATCTTTATATTTTAAGAAGGATTGGTTAATGAAACGCCTTGGACTGTTGCTACTAACGCTACTGCTATTAGCGGGTTGCGTTCAATATGACGAAGAATTGTGGATAAATCACAATGGCTCAGGAAGAGCTGTTTTGCGCGTTATTCATCGTTCTCCTTATGAAAATCCGGAAGAAATTATGCGGAAAGCAACATTGCCAGGTATAAACTTACAATCCTATTCCATTCACAGAAAGGGACCTGATGTAATCTACACCATTCGTTTCAAATTTAAAAGCATTGATGCCTTTAATAATGTAAATGATCAATTGGGTGCAGCCGATTTTTGGGGCAAAATAACCCTCAACAAAGAACCGGGCAGAAGAATAACTTTTAAGCGCAGAATAGCTCTCGGCAATCAGGAACCAGAAGAAGTAGATGGCATTGAAGATATTTTAGGCAGATTACAACCTGATAATCCAATCTGGACCTATAAAGTTCATTTACCTTGGAAAATTATTTCCACCAATGCTTTATCCGAAAATGTGGATTATGAAAATCGCACCGTTACTTGGCGTTTTGATACTCGCAAAATGTGGCATAAACAAGAACTTATGACAGTGGAACTGAGGAAAAATTTTCCTTGGTTGCTGATCGTGATTGGAGCCATCGTTCTTGTTTTAGCGTTTTTTCTTATCCATTGGATGTTGCATTTTCCCAAAAAATCCCACTGGTTGGAGCGGTTAAAACATAGCGAAAATGCAGAAAAATCAAATGCCGAGGATACCGAAAAAGTCAAAGAGAATCCTCCTCATAACTAAGTTCAGATTCTTTTTATAAGGTTCTTTTTTACCACTTAACTTGTTTGTTCGTCAGCTTTCTCAGTGGGTTTCAAACCAATTTTTCCCTATTCCCACATCCGTCTTAAGGTGTACTTTTTCCGCATATTTAGCTGGCAGGGCTTGTTCCATACATTTTTTAACGATTAAGTTCGCTTCTTCCCGCACATTTTGCTGAATTTCGAAAATCAGTTCATCGTGCACTTGCAGAATCATTTTTATGTCTTCGCGTTCAGCTATCTGATTGTAAATATCTATCATAGCAATTTTTATCAGGTCAGCAGCAGTTCCCTGAATAGGCATATTTACCGCTATTCTTTCCGCTTCGCTTTTTAGTCCTTGGTTTTTACTTTCTATATTGGGCAGATATAAACGCCTGCCAAAAAGGGTTTCCGCATAATGTTGCTGGCGAGCTTTATAGATACATTGATTGATAAATTCGCGGATGGAAGGGAATTGGGCATAGTAATCATCAATTATTTTTTTCGCCTCAGATAATGATATACCCAGGTCATGCGCCAGTTTGCGTTGCCCCATTCCATAAAGAATGCCAAAATTAATGGTTTTGGCAGCTCTTCTTTGACTGGTGGAGACCTGTTCGAGGGTTACATTAAAAATCTTGGCAGCCATTCTTTTATGGATATCCAGGTCTTGTTTGAATGCCTGAATTAAGACCTCGTCTTCACTCATTAAAGCCAATAAACGCAATTCTATCTGAGAATAATCGGCATCCAGAATGAGATGCTCATTATCCTTAGCACAAAATGCCTTGCGAATTTCGCGCCCCAAATCGGTTCTAACCGGTATATTTTGCAAATTTGGATTGGATGAAGAAAGACGCCCCGTGGAGGTAACTGTTTGATTAAAGGAAGAATGAATCCTTTTCGTTTGGGGATTGATCATTTTGGGCAGCGCGGAAATATAAGTTGATTGCAATTTGGTTAGTTGCCTATACTGGATAATTATTCTGGTAATTTCATAATCCACCGCCAAATCTTCCAAAACATTGTTATCGGTGGAAAAACCGGTTTTAGTTTTTCTTCCTAAGGGCAACTTTTTTTCTTCAAAGAGCATTTTTGCCAATTGCTGCGTAGAATTTAGGTTAAATTCATAGCCCGCAAAAGCATAAATTTTATCGGTGAGGTCTTTTAATTCCTGATTTATTTGCCGTGAAATTTCCTCCAAGATGGAACAATCGATCGCCACTCCGTTCATTTCCATTTGTTGCAAGACCTTTATGAGCGGCAATTCAATCGAATCAAACAGAGTTGCCATCGGGCTAAAATCCACTTTCCGACGATAGATCGGAAAGAGTTTATACACAGCCCAAGCGTCTTCTGCGGAATAAACACAGGCAACATTTGGCTCTACCAGATCAAAAGTGCCTTGATTTTTGCCTTTGCCAATCAAATCACTAATCGGTATCATCTTATAATTCAATTCATTAAGAGCGCAAGCAGTCAAAGAATAATTCAGTGTTCCAGGATCCAAAATATAGGCAGCCAGCATTGTATCAAACAGAGGATTATGCAATTCCAATCCGTGCCTGGCAAGCACTATCAGATCAAATTTGAGATTATGTCCCAGCAGGACTTTATCTTTTAACGCATCTTTTAGATGCCGAATAACTTCTGGCAGGGGTAAATTTTCTCTTGCCCGATGCTTTAAAGGTAGATAATATGCCTTTTTCTCCTCTACGCAAAAAGATATGCCCACCAAATTTGCCAGCATTGGTTCAGGGGAATCCGTTTCCGTGTCTATGGAAATTTGTTTTGCTTCTTTCAGTTCTTTCAGCAAAGTAACGAAATTGCGAGGGTTAACCAAAACTGCTTCAAAAGGCATTTTTGCTTCTGTTTCAGATGTATCTTGAGGGGATTCCGTATTTGCCGAAAAAATATCGTCCTGAAATTCGGGAAGTTGAACAGGCGATTTGGCTTCCGCATATTTAAGCTCAATTTTGCGTTTGATGGAATTAATTTCATACTCTTCCAGCAAAGGAATTGCCTTCGTCAGGTCTTTCGTCCAAAAAGTTAAATAATCCAAAGTGGGTTTGGGAATGGGGACATCGGTTTTAATAGTGGCTAATTGTTTGGAAAGGTATGCGCTATCCTTGTTTTCCAGCAGCAATTCTTGCAGGCGTGGCTTCAATGTCTCCAAATTAGCATAAATATTATCGAGGGTTTTATGTTCTGTTAAAAGCATTGAAGCAGTTTTAGGACCGATGCTTTTTACTCCGGGAATATTATCTGAAGGGTCACCCACCAAAGCCAAATAATCAATAAACTGCTCCGGATAAACGCCATATTTGGCATAAACGGCATTTCTATCCAGCAGAGCATCTTTCATAGGATCAAGCATAACTGATTGTTCATCAACTAATTGGCAGTAATCCTTGTCACTGGTTACAAGCACAATTTGCATTTCATCTTCATATTGCTTTGCCAAAGTGCCCAAAATATCATCTGCCTCATAACCATCCAAACCGATTTCTTTTAAACCGATCAATTCGAAGAATTGTTTTACTGGCTCAATTTGGGCTGCAAGTTCATCCGGCATAGGCGGACGCTGAGCTTTGTATGCCGGATATAAATTATGCCTGAAAGTGGGGGTTTTTCGGTCAAAAGATATGGCTACATAAGCTGCCTGAGTATTTTCTATGATATGTAAAAAAGAATTGATAACACCAAAAAGGGCGCTTATGTTTTTTCCTTTGCTATTGATTAACGGGTTTTTGATAAAGGCAAAATGAGCCCTGTATAACAACGCTGTGCCATCAAGCAAATATAATTTGTCTGCCATCTTTACTCCCCTTGCTTTTGTCTATTTTCTATAAAATATGCAAGGGGAATTTTTGGCAAGGATTTTCTGAAGAGGTAACAAATGCAAAAAAAAGAAAGCAGTGGAAAAACATAGTTATTTAGAATGACTTATTGCCTGCCAACTTTACTCCCCTTGCTTTTGTCTGTTATTGGATAGAATACGAAATAGGAATCTTGGGTGATGACTTTGGGAAGATATATAGAGTGCTAAAAAGAGAAACCAGCAGAAAAACATAGTTATTGAGAATGACTTATTGCCTGCTATCTATATTGCATTTAAGCAAGTTAACTATAATTCTCGTGTTTTTGCTTTTGGTTGGCTTAATTGATTCGTGGCTAATCGATTATGTAATGACTCAGTAACACTTCCCTAACACTGCTGTAATGCCGTTACGGAGATGTTAGAGAATTGTTAAAGAATTGTAACAGAAATTAGCGAGCAAAGAACAATTGTTAAGGAATAGTAAGAAGGATTAGCGAGCAAAGAAGAACGTTAAGGAATTGTAAGAGAAATTAGCGAGCAAAGAAGAACTGTTAATGAACAGTGAGTCGCACTTTGAGTTAAAATCGGTTTTGCTTGTGATTTGCCACATAACTCCATTCATTGGTTCTATCTTTGAACAATGTCAATAATTATCTCATTAAAAAGGCCGATTTTGACTTAAAGTCGACAACCGACAGATTATTTTTACTACCGTCGCTATTTTTGTGTCGCCCTCAGGGGCTAAAATAAAAAAGATGATGATTGTGTCTTCTTTTTTCGAGGGGCTTACGCCACCATCGCTATTTTTGTGTCGCCCTCAGGGGCTTTATCAAATTCTTATATAATAAGCAGTTATAAAATATAATCCTCATAATCCTGAAATCCTTGTTTATAAAATTAGATCTGCGTTATCAGCGCAATCGGCGTGAAAATAAATCTGTGGAATCTGTGAGAGAAAATATTTAAAGGAAGAACGACGTCCTCGTCGTTCCCCTGACAACCAAGTTATGCAGTTTCCGCATTATTCCATACAAGCTTGAGTTATTTAGTTTCCGCATTATTTTATGACAGCTTGATAGTTTGTTTGTTGTGGTTGACGAGGACGTCAACCCTCCTATATTTTCGCCGGGTTAAAACCCGTCGTTAATATCTGTCGTCCCGCTGGGACTAATTATAGCTGTTATTATTTGCGTCCCGCTGGGACTAATTGTAGCTGTTATTATTTGCGCCGGGTTAAAACCCGTCGTTAGTATGTATCGTTCCTGACGGAACTAACCTAAAATAGATAACTTATGAATCCTTAAATCCTGGTTTCAAAAAAATCCTCTAAATCCTAAAATCCTTAAATCCTTGTTTCTAAGCTTAAATCCTAAAATCCTTATTCCGAGGGGCTCACGCCACCATCGCTATTTTTGTGTCGCCCTTGGGGGGCTTTTTTGGGAAAAGAAAATAAAAAAAATAATGAGCGTATTTTATTTTTACCGAGGGGCTTACGCTCCCATCGCTATGATTGTGTCGCCCTTGGGGGGCTTTTTTTGGCTATATAATTAAATCCTCCTAATCCTGAAATCCTGAAATCCTTGTTTCTAAGCTTCAATCCTGAAATCCTTGTTTCTAAAATGCCCCAAAATCTATTAAATCTGCGTCATCAGCGCCATCTGCGTGCTTAAATTTTTTTCAGTGTCCTCGGTTGTTTATCGAATTTCGGTGGCTTCGGTGGTTAATTATTCTGTTAAATCCTTGGTCCGAAAATCCAATCCTAAAATCCTTTTTACAAGACCAATATTTTGCGGGTTACAGGTTTTTCGCCGATAACTTTCACTTTCAAGAAATAGATTCCGGACGCGCTGTGCACACCTTTATTATCTATTCCATTCCAGAGGATAGTGTTAGCGTCAAGATTGTTTTGGCGAAAGACCAATTGTCCTTTAATATTGTAGATTTCCAGCTCGGCATTTCTACTCTGCAAATTCTTCATTTCTATCTTCAAAGCAGAGCCGGTCACAAAATTTACCGGATTGGGGAAAACATTGATCACCACCGGTTTCTGAATGGGATCTTCGGTTCCGATTATAATAACCGTAACTGAATTGCTGGGTTCCGATTCATTGGTTCCATCGGTGGCGGTTATATAATAAGAAGTCGTAACTTGCGGATTAAAAGGACTAACCACATATTCGCTAAGAGAGAAGGGAATTTCGGCAATTTGCTGACCATTTTCGTAGATACGATAATTTGTCCAGCTGTAATTTCCCGTGGAAGGTGCCTGCCAGAAAAGGCGAACCTGATTTTGAATATTAGGATCATAAACCAAGTAAGTGGGATTATCATTTAACGGTTCAGCGGTAAAGAGTGTAATATTGCCGGCAGTTAAGGGATCATTATTGCCAGGAATATACTGAACCCTTTCCTTAGCAATGGTATAATGATTTTGATAGTGGAAAAGTAATTCTCCGCTATTCAATTTCAACCATTTATCAATAATGTTGCCTTGGGCGTCCTTACGCGTAAAAAGTTTGTCAGAATTGGAAAATTCTCCCCCGCAATTATCCACATAAACGGTAGAAGTAAAAGTTACATTGCCCGGATAGCTAACTTCGGTCTGCTGCCAGCTGTCCCCGGCGTTAATATGCAAATATTTTTTGTAAATAGTGCCCACAGGTAGTTCCGTTACCACTTCCCCGGTGGGAGTTTGCCAAAAGTTTCTTTTCAGGTATAGATAGTCACCTTCAGCATAAACGATATCCAGCTTTTCATAACAGTAAAGTCCTCTTCCCGTTGCCAAAGGATAGAGGGTTAAATTATTCTCCTGAAATGGTTCTGCCACATATTCATAACGGGGCAGAGGATTATCGGTAACTTCAATTGTGCCTACATTAATGGAATTACCTGGATTGGGTGAAAAAACAGTGGGAGTGCCATAACCGCCGGCACAACCATAAAATTCTTTGCCCGTTCCTGTTTCGGTTAGAACAACCTGCATATAAAAATCCTCAGCGATATCTGTTTCAAGGGAAAAATTAAGCTCGGAAAGGGGAAATGTAACTTGAATATTACTTTCGGATACGGTAATTAGTTCCAAGCGTGCTGCAGCAATTTGAGCTGTTCCGCTGTAACTATAACTGCCATTGATGGTTGTATTTTCCATAGGAATTATGAAGGGTTCAAAATCCACTGTCGGTAAAGCAGCATTATCATTGTGGTCGTTGATGGTCTCAGCAATTGCGGCTACAGTAGAAAAACCCCAATTATTGTTTTCCGCCATAATGATGAAGCTGGCATTGGGATATGTATCGCAAAAAACGGAATTATTATTGCCAGAAGCATCGATATTGTTGATAATGGTGTTTTCTCCTTGCGCCCAAATATGATTTAAAGCCAAGTTGCCTAAAACTGGTTTGCCGTTATTGGTAATGTAAAATCCGGTATAATTACCCTCAATATGGTTGCGCTCAAAATAAGGGATGGATGTAACTCCCGAAACCATTACTCCCGCTCCGGAATTCATATCTCCCGGAATGAAATTGAAGTTGATTTGATTATCCGCTACATAACCAGATGCCTGTAATAAATAGATGCCGGTATAGTTATATTCAATGATGTTGTTTAAAATCTGGGGATTGATGGAACCCGAAGAGGCAATGTCCCAAGCAGAAATTCCCTGTTTGTAGTTGTGATGGATATGATTATTTAAGATATTGGGATTGCATTGATTTACGCCAGATTGATTGCCCATTTGAATCGCTGCCCGAAATTGAGGTCCGGTTCCATTATAGCAAATTTCGTTATACCTGATATAGGCATTGCTATTAGAGGTAACCAAAATAGCGTTTTGCGTGCAGTTTTCTATTAGGCAATATTCTATTACATTAGGAAGAGGAACTGCAGAACCAATGCCATAAAGCTCCATTCCCTTTTCACAAAGATTTAGATGACAGTGAGCCAAAGCGATGGGTGAATTTATCGTGCGCACTCCGTAAGTGGCATATTCTATATAGACATAATTCAAGTGACTGGTAAGCTGTAAATTTTCAAAACGCAAGCCAGGCCAAAGAGCGGTCGGATTGGTTTGCATATTCAAAAAACGAATGCTATCTGCCTGTGTTCCATAAGCATTCAAAATTCCCTGAACGGTAATTTGATAGGAACCCATAATATGCACTTCCACCCCTGCTTGAATGATTAAAGAATCTGGGGAAGGAACAGTTATGGCACCTATCACTTCATAAGGATTATTCTCCGGAGACCATATACCGCTTTGATTTCCACTCACTTGAATGGAGTAACAAAGCCCAACCGAAATACTTATAAGCAAAAATAAAATAAAGCGTTTCATTTGTAATACCTCTTCTTCGTTTGTATGTCTTAAGATAACGATGTAATGCTATGCCAAATTCTGTTTTAGCGAAAATGAATTAGTTGCCAAGGGGGGAATTGGCTTAAGACAACATATCAATAATATAAGAAAAAACAACACCCTAAGCAAATAAAATTTGCTTTCGGGGTTGCTTAATTCTTTAAGTGTAAGGATATGTGGAACTTAATTATTCTGAAATTGCTTGAACGGGGCAGGTAGCTATGCAGGCACCACAATCTATGCAAAGAGATGCATCACATACTGCTTTTCCATCAACCATCGTTAAAGCGGAAACAGGGCATCCATCAACACATGCACTGCAACCGATACAGGTCTCTTTATCAATTTTAACAGCCATTTTAGGTCTCCTTGAGTTTTTTTCCAGAATTTTATGAACCGTGGATTCGTCAAGGAAAATATCCCTTTCAGTTTAGCCCGATTTTACTTGACATTAATATTCATCTGAAGTGGAATGTTTTTATGCGAAACACCTAAAAGTGGATTAATTCTGCAGCGAGCAAAAAAAACTGGCAGGAGGCAAACTATGGAAACAAAGGAATTTAAAACCGATTCCAGACATTATCGGGAGATAGAAAAAAGCACGCTTATCTTCAGTGCGGAAGAGGGTAAACTCTATCATTTTACCAAACGCAAGATAAAGGTCATTCGTTTTGGAAGTCCTTATCCCGCTGCCTATCAGAAACAGCTGAAAAACAATTACTGGGAAAGTTTTCTCCCTACCCAATCTTATCCTTTTATATTTAGGATGCCCAAAGCCGATAACCTGAAAAGTAGTAATTATGCCATTCGCTTGGATGCTCGGCACAAAGAATCTATCTACAAAAGTATGGAGGCATATATAGGAGCGGAAAAAATTGAGCTGGTGAACCGTTTTGCTTCTCGCCATTGGTTCATTTTATGTCTGCTTTTAAGGGAAGGAAATTATGCTTTTGAACTGATGCAGACAAATCCGGCGATTGGTTATTTGCTTAGTGCGCACGCTGTTTTTCATCCCTTAAAAAGCAAAAAATACTGGCAATCTTCTGCCAAACTAATTACCCACAAACGCAAAGAGATTTTGGGTTATTTTGGCTTTCCAGCTTGCGAATCGATGGTTAAGACCTTTGCTAACATAAAACCGGAATCTTGTTCCACTAATATTTTCTTCATCTTAAGAACCAGTTTGCAGAATAATCCTAACTTACTGCGTCAATTATCTTTTTTCCCTGTGCACAATGCCTTTAGTTTATCCCTCGTATGTATGGGAGCAGATGAAATACTGAACTATAACTTGATCGCTAAAATTGCCACTATGAATCAGAAAGAAATAGAGATTATCAGTTTTCAAATTAGTGATATTTACCGCATGCGTGAAATTATCAAGGACAACGGTTTGCCAGTTAAAAAAATGAACCTGAGGACAATGGTCGAAGTTCAAAATTACCACGATGAGCTGGCAAAACAAATAACGAAAATCGACCAGGTAGATTATGAGCCATTTCCGGAAAGCATTGCCAAAGATATCAAATGCCATACGCTTTGGATAGAACATATTCATAATTCAATTGAATTATATCGAGAAGGCACGGAAATGCATCATTGCATTTATTCTTATCTGAGAGATATTCGCGCTAAAACATACTTTGTGGCTAAAATGCTCTATCCTCAACGGCTCACTGTTTTGTATTATGAATCCGAAAAAAAAGGTTTAGAACTGAAAGAAGCACGCGGGAAATGTAATGTGCCTCCAGATCCCAATTCTATTTGCCTCATTAAGTTATGGCTGGCAGGCGTGGAAATGGATATAATTAATTCTTACGAGCCAATCTCCCAGACCTCGTATTAGCAATTGGGCAAATGGGAAATAGCATTGTTCCATAATTGAGAGTTAGCTTATTTTATTTATCCATCCTTTCAGAGCCAAATTATGAGGAGTGATAGGCACTATTGTTTTGGTATGCTTAAATAAGTTATCGATGCAATAACCACTTTTCCTCTTGACATAAATGCTTATGCTTTAATATAATGTAAAAGATTAACCTTAAAAGGCAGTCCTGAAAATGAAGATATGTATTGTTACCAACACGCATCCTACGAATGATGTGCGTTTATATTACAAGCTGGCAATGAGTTTAGCCAAAGAAAACGAAGTTTATTTGATTACTACCAACGGAGTAATAAATAACAAGCTCAATCCTTATCAAATGGTTGTTGACGCTTCCTCCCGTTGGGCTGCCATTTGGCAATTGGGTAAAAAGGTTAGGGATTTAAAACCGGATATCCTAATTTGCGTGGAGCCCTTAACTTTGCTGATTGCCTGGGTTCTGAAGCATAAGCTGCAGCTAAAGGTTATTTTCGATGTTCACGAATTCTTTGCAATTGCCTTCAGTGAAAGGTTTCCCCTGTTTTTGCGCTTTCCTGCCTACCTAATTTATCAAGTATCTTTAAAGCAGTTGCTGAAAATAGCAGATGCCGTGTTCACCGTAAACCGCACAATGCAAAAACAACTTCAGGATAGAAACCAAAGCAGGCAATATCTTGTCCTGCCCAATTATCCGGTAAAAAATGTTTGGGATTACGAATGCAATATGCCGGGCTCTTTGGAACAAATATGTGAGATGAACTTTGATTTTATCTATATTGGTGGATTAACGGAGGATAGGGGAATATTTAAAATTTTGAAAACGGTTTCCCTGCTAAAACAAGATTTTCCTTTTCTAAAAGTGCTGATTGTGGGCAAATTCTTTAAAAAAGAAGTGGAACAGAGATTCAATCAAAGCATCAATGATAATAACTTGAATGCGTTAATTTATTATCAAAGCTGGATTCCGGCAGAAAAAATCGGTCTTTTGCTAAAACGCAGTAAATTTGGACTTTGGATATTTAATCCTAAAAATAAGCGCTTACAACTTTCCACCCCCCTAAAAGTTTTGGAATATCTGGCTGCCGGACTTCCCGTAGTTACCATTAAAACCCCCATAATGAAAGCACTGATTGAAAAAAACGGTTTAGGTATCTGCTCGGCTTATCAATCTAAAGCATTAGCCGATGCCTGTGCCAAAATGCTAAACTTGAATAAGAATACATATCAGGCAATGAGCGATAAGTGCATTAAACTTACTGAGAACAAATTTAATTGGGAAGCCCTGGAACCAGAGCTTTTTAAAATAATCAACGGACTTAACTCCCAATGAAAATACTCTATATCAGTTATTTCTATCCTCCTCTGGCGGGACCTGCCTCTTTACGAAACCTAAAAACAGTTAAATATTTAAGCCAACTGGGTAATACAATTGATGTGTTAACTGTGGGCAATATAGTTTATAACTATTACGATAACGGACTGTTAGCTCAATGCGAACAAAATCGCATCATCCATATTCCCTCTTTTGATCCAATGTCCATCCTGGAAAAGCTAAGCGGGAAAAACAAAACGATGTCTGATAAGATATATCACCAAACTCCGGAAAAATTGAAAATATTTATCCGTTGGCTCTATCCTCTGGATGATAAAGTGCTTTGGCTGCCCAATTTACTGAAGACAGCCAAAAAATTCCTTGCGGCAGATAGCTACGATCTTATCTATGTTTCCTGCGGACCCTTTTCATCTGCCGTGGCTGTAAGATATTTAAGTAAACGCTTTAAACTGCCTTATGTTTTGGATATGCGCGATTATTGGACTCTCCTGAATGACTATAAATTGCAAGGAACATATTTAAATAGATGCTTTTCGCGCCATTTTGAAAAATTGATTCTAAAAGACGCAGCATTAATTGTTGCGGCTTCCAAAGGCATCGTAGAAGATATTAGTAATCATTTTGACAGCAAACTGCGGGACAAAACCTTCCTTCTGTATAATGGCAATGATGAAGAGGATTTTGCTGACTTGAAAGAAGTGAAAACCGATCCTGATAAATATTCATTGAGTTATTTTGGCACCATTACAGCCAAACTCTCTTTAAAATGGTTGCTGCGAGCCATAAAAGAACTGAAACAGGAAAATAAACTCCCGGCAGGTTTTTGTCTTTATTTTTATGGAAACTACCATAGGGAGACCTATCAGGAAATTCAGCAAAGCGGAGTGGAAGAAATTGTGAAGATAATTCCTCAGCTTACCCATAAAGATGCCTTAGCCGCAATGCAATCTTCCGATGCTTTGCTACTGTTGATAAATTCCAATACTTCTCACGGAGTCATTACCAGCAAGGTATTTGAGTATTTAAGAATAGGAAAACCCATTTTGGCTGTTATCCCTAAACAAGGAGAAGCTGCAGAACTTTTAGCAGAAAGCGGACAGAATAATATCTGCCCGATGGAGAGTTCTTCCGCTATAAAAAAAGCACTGGAAAAGTTATTTGCAGATAGGTATAAGGAACACGCTTATCACTTTCCAGCGGAAAAATACGCCAGAAGAAAACAAGTGGAAGAACTGAATCAGCAACTAATTAAGATTAAAGATAAATAAACTACAAACCCATGATCCTTAACTCCTTGTTTCTAAAATCAAATCTGCGTGAAACTAAATCTGTGTAAAAGGAAGAACGACGTCCTCGTCGTTCCCCTGACAACCGAGTTATGTAGTTTCCGCCTTATTTTATAACAGCTTGATAGTTTGTTTGTTGTGGTTGACCAGGAGGAACGACGTCCTCGTCGTTCCCCATACAACCGAGTTATGTAGTTTCCGCCTTATTTTATATCAGCTTGATAGTTTGTCTGTTGTGGTTGACGGGGACGTCAACCCTCCTGTATTTCAACGCTGGGTTAAAACCCGTCGTTAATATCTGTCGTCCCGCTGGGACTAATTGTATCTGTTACTATTTGCAACGGGTTAAAACCCGTCGTTAGTATATATCGTTCCTGACGGAACTAAACTATAAATCCTCTTAATCCTGAAATCCTTGTTTCTAAAACTGAATCTGCGTAATCTGTGAGAGAATATTCCAAAGGAAGAACGACATCCTGTCGTTCCCCTGACAACCGAGTTATGTAGTTTCCGCCTTATTTTATAACAGCTTGATAGTTTGTTTGTTGTGGTTGACGGGGATTTCAACCCTCCATTATTTCTATACTGTGTTCATATCCTTGTTTCTAAAACTGAATCTGCGCTATCTGCGAAATCTGCGTGAAGAAAATTCGGTATTTTCGGTGGTTTCGGTGGCGAAATATTCTATTAAAATCCTGGTCTTTAAAACAGAATCAGCGCAATCTGCGTAAT
The DNA here is from genome assembly GCA_039680785.1 of Candidatus Cloacimonas sp. NCBI lineage: Bacteria > Pseudomonadati > Candidatus Cloacimonadota > Cloacimonadia (SeqCode) > Cloacimonadales (SeqCode) > Cloacimonadaceae (SeqCode) > Cloacimonas (SeqCode) > Cloacimonas sp. (SeqCode). Next base: position 7,856 of record JBDKSF010000068.1, on the reverse strand, counting down.
CTGCGTGAAAATAAATCTGCGTAATCTGCGGGAAACATTTTCGGTGGCTTCTTCGGCGAGATCCCCATTCAAGATCAATCTCCTAAAGAAATACCTAGCCCGCGTGCGGTTGCCACTAAGTCCGATGAAACATCAATATAGTTATATTGTCGGATGGCTTCCGCCAAAGGAACAGCTACAATATTAGGATGATGATAGGCAACCATAGAGCCCCATTTTTGTTCTAAAACAAGTTCAAATGCCTTTACCCCAAATTGGGAAGCCAAAATCCGGTCAAAGGCATTCGGAGTTCCACCTCTTTGCAAATGCCCTAAAATGGTTTCGCGAATATCAATGGTGCAGCCGGCATCTTTCAATTCCTGAGACAGTCGTAAACCCGCTCCCCCTAATTTCATTTTCATTGCTCCCGGTTCTTCACTTGGCTGAAAAGTCATATCTCCCCCTATGGGTCTGGCACCTTCCGCAATTACAATATTGGCAAAATCGTGACCTCTGTCTATGCGTTCATTGATTGCTTCCATTACTTTATCTATGCTATAGGGAATTTCAGGAATCAAACAGACCTCCGCGCCTCCCGCGATGGCAGAATGAAGCGCTATCCAACCTGCATAACGACCCATAACTTCCAAAATTAGGATACGATGATGACTTGCGGCAGTGGTAACAAGTTTATCCACAGCATCGGTAGCAATATCTACCGCGGTTTGAAATCCGAAAGTGAAATCCGTGGCTGAAAGATCATTATCAATCGTTTTAGGCACTCCGATAACGGGACAGCCAAGTTCGTAAAGTTGTTGAGATATTCGTTGCGAACCATCGCCGCCAATATTGATTAATGCTTCAATATTTTGATAACGCAGGCGGTCCATAAAGTCCTGAGAGCGATCTACGGCAGTCCAGGTTCCATCGGGATTTTTAATGGGCCAGGAGAAAGGACCCCCTTTATTGGTCGTTCCGATGATGGTTCCTCCCCGAACATGAATTCCGGCAACTATTTCGGGAGTTAGTTCAATAATGTGCATCGGGTCTTGTAAAATTCCGTTAAAAGCATCAATGCTACCTAAAACCTCCCAATTGTGTTCAAGAGCAGCTCTTTTTACAATAGCTCTGATAACTGCATTTAAGCCGGGGCAATCACCCCCGCCCGTTGCTACAAGTAATCGTTTTTTCATAGCCACCTCTAATTATATTCCGCAGTAAAACTGCAAAGAAATAGAACTATTCAAACATCTCTTTTAATGAGCACTCTGTAACCGGTAAGTTCTGTAAAGCCAGATTTCTGATAAAGATGAAAGGCGGCAGGATTGTCGATATTAACTTCCAATTTGGCTTGCAAACCAAGCTCTTTGGCTATGGCAATACATTCATATAGCAGCTTACTTCCGATGCCTTGATTTTGCCTGGAAGGAGAAACAGCCATATGGTGAATGTAAAGACGACGATAATCGTGGCATACCCAAACGGCGCCTGCCAGGTCTTCATTTTCTTCTGCAATGATAATAGTGCCAGTATAATGTAGATTATTCTTTATGGATTCCAAGGAGTCCTTGCGTTCCGGTTTGCTGATTCCCGTTTCTTGCCACAGTTTTGTTATCTTTTGATATAGTTCACTATCCAGTTCTTTGATTCTTTTCAGGTTTAGCATTTTAGTAATACTCCAAATACTTGAATACATCCGGATGCCTGGTAAAGCGAAAAACGGAATCCCAGCTGATAACAAAAAGGACGCTTGAATCATTATCTATCATCATTAAATATTCACCCTTAGTGTGTTCTATGAATTTCAGTTCCTGAGAGCGGTTATTGGTTAAGGATAATTTTACCGTGCAATATGGCTTTTGGAATTTGGCTGCATAGTTCTCCGCAGCGTCATCTACAAAGATAAAGGTATTCAGATTTGCCAGGATATTCAGAACTTTGATCAACCCCCGATTATACGGATTTATTTTAAATTCCTGGGTGGAATCCTTATAATGCCAATCCGTTCCTTTACGGGTAAGAGTGTATTTATTTTTGGGATGCGTAACTTCAATCTGCAGCAATTCTTCTTCTTGGTAACTGACAATATGAGAAGAGCGCCAATTGATTAATTCCGTATTATAGTTATTGGTAACTTTGGCTTTTATCTGATAGATATCATTCTTGTGAGCGTAGCGGAAATAATCGTAAGGATTGTTCAAATTGCTGAATAGAGTATGCACTGTTTTTTTCCCATCGCTCACAATAATATGCAGCGCTTCTTCATCTTTCTGTTGATATTTATCTATTGCCTCTTTGCCTGTGCTCATAGGAGTGGTATCGTAAGTGGCAGATATCACATCTCTAAAAAATGCCTGGATTTTCAAGCTATCAGCTTCCCATTTAACTGGATAGGTCAATCTCCAGATTTTGCCTTCTTTAACCATTTTGAGGGTATTTTGGGCGTCGTAGATTTCAATCCTGTTGATGGCTAAAGTATCCAGATCAAAAACTCGGGCAAGTTTTTCTTTCGGCTGATAAGCTTTTAGGATAAAATATAGCCCAATCAGGATAATCAGAACCAGCAGAAGAATTAATTTAGTTTTCTTCATTTACCTTTTTCAAATTCCGTTTCCGGCGCAAAGCCATAATTCCTCCTACTAAAATAAGAATTAAAGAAGGTAAGAATGTTGCAGCGATGTTGATGCCGAGTTTTATTCTTAGTTCCGTTTTTGCCGGGTCACCCCAGATGAGATTCCTTTTATGCATATAATAGGGAATATCCAAAATGCTTTCCTGTAATTGACGAGAACGAATGGAAATCATATCTTTGCGGTTCATAATCCAATCCGCGGCATTTAAGATTATCTTATATCTATTTTCATAAATGGGTTTATCGGGGTCTATATACAGTTCTCTATCTCCAAAAACCACTATTTTGCTCTTAGTGGTTTCCGGCACAAAACCCGGTTTTTGGTTTTGAGTTTGCTTGGCAAAATAGCTTTCCATTTTGCCTTCCACAATAACTCCCAAAGGAATGGGGGGCTTAGTGAATACTTTGGGATCGGGGCTTATGAACAAGTTCGGATCAAGTTCATAATCTGGCCCTTCCAAAAGTGCGCTATTTGTGGATGTAGCCAGAATGGTTTGCAATTTCAAACCGGGCTTTCGATTGAACATAATCCCATTGCCCATATATATGATAATATTGGAAATATTCTTTGTAATGGGATGTTGGGAACCCCTTAAGACAGGATAAATGGGAAAAGAAATATTAGTGTCCACCCCCATTTGTCTGGAATCGCAGAAAATATCCATAGCAATGGCATTGCTGAATTTGATGCCGTAATTTTCCAGAAAAGAAAAGAGATTGGAATCTATTTCCAAAACTCTTTCTCCGTTGGAAGCAATCTTATCGGCTAAAACAACCAGGTTTCCACCTTTCATTATATATTGGTCTAAATTATACAATTGGGTAGTGGTTAAAGAATCAAATCCGGCGTGGAAAATCATTACTGGGGTCTGTTGCGGAGGAGTCATCAAATCGGTTAAATGGACATTGTAATTGGAATTAAGCTCATTTTCATATTTCGTTTTGGGCATAACGGAATAAAGCGTATCAGCATAAACGGAAATGTCAGGTAAAGAAGAGCGGGCAATTTTCTGAATTTTGAGGGTCATTTCATATTCCAGCTGATTTTGCATATCCGGTAATATGTTTAAGGACTCAAAATTGCCCTGATATTCAAATACTAAGCCGTAAATAATCTCTTTGGTAGTGGTTTTGTCATTTTCAAAAATCTGGAAATACATTGTCGGAATGCCATAAAGTTGAGCTTTATTTTTCAGTTCTTCCTGCGTAAGACCAGTAATAAAATCATAATGAAATTTTCCCTTCCCTGCCTGTTTATACTCTTCCAAAAGGTCTTTCACATAGCGATCGGAAGCACTCATCTGAGCAGGTAAATCCTTGCTGGAGTATAGTTTCACAACCATATTGTCTTTCAGCGTTTTAACCGCATCTTTGCTAACCTGCGAAAGGGAATATGCTTTATTTTGGGAAAAATCCCATCGCACTTTGGCATAGGAGCCAATCAACAAAACCATCAGAACGATTGCCAGCTTGATTAACAGGTTGCCCAGAATGGAACTGGTTTTTTTTGCCTTTTTCATTTAACGCTCCTGCATCAGATTTTTACTTTGCAGATTAAATTGTGCCAAAAGCGCAAAAATAACCGTTACACCCAAGAAAAAGAGAATATCGCGCGTATCTATCACACCCTTTAAAGAACTGCTCAAATGATAATCAAAACTGAGATATTGAAACACCGGCACAATGCTAAACGGCAAAAGTGGTAAAATGAATTTCAGCAGATAAAAGACAGCTGAAATCAGCAAAGCCAGCACGAAAGCCAATATTTGATTACTGGGAAAACTGGAAGCGAACACTCCGATGGAAGTGTAGGCAAGACCAGCCAGAATTAAACCAATATAGCCACAAATTATTGCCCCGTAATCTATTCCTTCGCCAAAAATAACAATTATGCCAAAGCATATCAGCGTGAGGATAATAATCGTGATTAACTGATATAAAGCAGCCAAAATTTTCCCCCAAATAATGGAGGAAAGCTTGATCGGCAAAGTGGATAGCAATTCCAAAGTTCCGCTTTGTCTTTCTTTCGCTATGCTTCCCATTGTTATGGCAGGTATGTAAAACAAAAAGATGATATGAATCATTTCAAACAAAAAGCGCAGTTCGGCTCGGGCAATCTTGAACACCATATTGGAAAAAATAACGCCGATAATCACTAAAAACAGGACAAAAACAATGTAGGTGGAAACAGAACGCATGGCAACCTGAAATTCTTTTTTGGCAATGGTAAAAACAGTTTTCATCGTTATTCTCCATCCTCTGAAGAGCATTCCGTTTCGGTTTGCTCTGTCTGCTCTTCAACATTTGCTTCTTCTTCCGTTACAATGTTTTCACCCTCCGTAAGCTCGTGGAAAATAGATTCCAAGCTTAGTTTACTGGCAGATAATTCTAAAATCAACCAACCTTTTTGTCTGATATAGCTGGAAAGTTCTTGGCGTAAATCAATTTCTTGTGTTTCATAAAAACCGATTTCGCAAGTTGTTTCGGTTTGGGACAATATCTCTGCTTCCACAAAAGGATACATTGCCAAAAACTCGGAAAAATCAATATTTTCACCTTGCACTTCCAGATTCAGCATTCGGCTCTTGATTAAATAGTTAGGTAAGTTATCTTTTGTGTCATCCACAATGATTTTGCCTTTATTGATAATTACCACCCTGTCACATAATGCTTGCACTTCTTGCATTATATGACTGGAGAGCAATACCATTTTTTCCTTTCCCAATTCTCGAATCAGCTCTCTAATTTCAATTATTTGATTGGGATCAAGCCCAGAAGTTGGCTCGTCCATAATGATAATCCGGGGATCGTGTAAAATTGCCTGTGCCAAACCAGTGCGTTGACGATAACCCTTGGAAAGTGTTCCTATTCTTTGATATAAGACCTCTTTCAGTCCGCAGTTTTTCACCACGAAATCCAAACGCTGCATAAAATAATCCTTTTTCAGTTTGCGTAAAGAAGCAAAATATGCCAATGCCTCATAAACGCTCATTTCATCATAGAGAGGATTTTGTTCGGGTAAATAGCCAATTTGACTGCTGGCTTTCAAAGGATTGGCAAAAATGCTTTCTCCATCAATTTCTATGTTGCCAGAAGTGGGTTGCAAATAGCCCACAATCATTCTGAGGGTAGTGGTTTTTCCGGCTCCATTGGGTCCTAAAAAGCCAACTATTTCCTTATCCTGAATGCAGAAACTGATTTCATCCACGGCTTTGATATCGCCAAAATAGCGGCTAAGTTTATCAATTTTAATCATTTTTTTTACATCATCATAAAGTTGTTTTTAGCTGTTCCGGGTTCGTTCAGCAGAATTTTATCGCCTTCCTTAAGCCCTTCAATCACTTCTACTTGCAATAAGTCATTCGTCCCCAGCTTTACCGGAGTTGCCACATTATTGGCAGTTACCTCTGTTTTTTCTTTACCTTTAGTTTTGGGAGCGGGAGTTGGGGTCTTGTTTCCTGTCACCAGATAAACGATATCCTGATTTTTATCGTTGCTGAACACGGCTCGAATGGGAATTACCAAAACATTTTCACGCGAATCTGCCAGAATAGTTACATTAGCTGTCATTCCAGGTTTTGCGGTTTTTCCCGTGGCATTTATGCTAATTTCAATGGGAAAGACCTTGGCATTATTTTCGATGATAGCTTGAGGAGCGATTCTAATGACTTTTCCTTCGTATTTATCATAAGGAAGCGCATCTAAAGATATTTCCGCATTTTGGCTCAGTTTGAATTTCGAAATATCCACTTCGTTGATGTTACTTTTAATGATCATTTGGTTCAAATCGGCAATTTTCATTATCACCGTGCCTTCTCCAAAACTCGTTAAACTGGATTGAACCATTTCTCCTTCGTTGATATCACGCTCAATAACAACTCCGCTGGAAGTGGCATAAACATGAGTAACTTTTCCTGGCACATCCAAATCGCGAATCATTTCATATTGACTGCTGGCTTGAGCATATTCAATTTCCGCTTCCTGTAAAGCATCGGTTGCCTTATTAAATTCATCCTGAGAGATAAAATGTTGCTGCAAAAGAACGGTTTTGTCAGTCAAATCCTTACGCGCATTTTTCAGGTTTATTTCTGCTTTTTGCAACATCGCTTTCGTGTTAAACAATGTATTTGCTTGATTATAGTCCGGTTCAATATCGGCAATTATCTGCCCGGAGGTAACATAATCATTTTCATCGGCATAAAACTTTACTATTTTACCGCTGACTTTGGACTTCAGAGAAACCATTGCTTTGGGCTGAACTTCACCGGTAATTTCTATCCGAGAAGATATGTCACCCCGCTTTACAGTATAGGTCTCTTCTTCCGTTGCCTGAACTTTTTCCGGTTGTTTCTTTTTGCCGCAGCTTTTGGCAAAAAGCAAGCCAGCTACAATCAGAACGATTATTCCGATTATGATCCACCATTTCTTACGCATAATACCTCTATTTTTTAACTATTTCACTTATAATAAAACACAAGTGGAAAAAGCAGAATTTGTGTCAACTTAAAAAGTTATTCGCTTTCCTTGCTGTCGTCCTTTGAGTTAAAATCGGTGTTGCTTGTGGTCTTCCACATTATTTCACCTTTTTCCCTATCTTTACATAAAGTCACCAATTATCACATAGAATATGCCGATTTTGACTTAAAGACAACAGCCGACAGAAAACCCCGTCGCGCCCTTTGAGTTAAAATCGGTGTTGTTTATCGTCAGCCACATCATTTCACCTTTTTCCCTATCTTTGCATAAGGTCACCAATTATCACATAGAATATGCCGATTTTGACTTAAAGCCGACAGCCGACAGAAAACCCCATCGCACCCTTTGAGTTAAAATCGGTGTTGTTTATCGTCAGCCACATCATTTCACCTTTTCCCCATCTTTGCATAAAGTCACCAATTATCTCATAGAATATGCCGATTTTGACTTAAAGACAACAGCCGATAGAAAACCCCATCGTGTCCTTTGAGTTAAAATCGGTGCTGTTTGTCGTCAGCCACATCATTTCACCCTTTTTCCCATCTTTGCATAAAGTCACCAATAATCTCATAGAATATGCCGATTTTGACTTAAAGACAACAGCCGACAGCTAATAGCCGACAAATCGTCAGTTAAAAACTGCAATCCTCCTAATCCTTAAAACCTTGTTCCCCAAATCAAATCAGTGTAATCTGTGATAGAATAATCCAAAGGAAGAACGAAATCCTCGTCGTTTCCCTGACAACCGAGTTTATATAGTTCCCACAAT
>JBDKSF010000067.1 GCA_039680785.1 Candidatus Cloacimonas sp. | reverse complement strand
AAAACCCGGCGCAATAACCATTAATCCCGATTTATTGATGTACCCCAGTCCTTCGGGTGTTGCTGCAACCGCCAAATCTTCGGAAAACCAAGATAGCCTGAAAAAACGCAACGGTACAGCTATTTTTCCGTTATGGTCAACAAAGCCGTAAAAACCTTCTTTTTTCACTTGCGCCAATCCGTCCCGAAAGCATTCGGCAGACTCGTAGTCCAACGATATTACCACCCGGCCGGATTTGTCAATAAAGCCCCACTTTCCGTTTTTCTCTACAGGGGCAAGCCCTTCCTTGAAAAATCCCACGTTATCATACGAGAAGCCGACCGCGATATTGCCTGATTGATCAATAAAACCCCATTTGCCACCCTGCTTTACTTTGGCGAGCCCTTCACTGAAGTAATCAACATCTTCAAACTGCGGAAAAGCTACGTACATTCCTGTGCTATTGATAAAACCCCATTTTCCGTCTTGTTTTATCTTGGCTAAACCTTGATGAAAGCGGTCAACCTCTTCACATTCAGGAAGAGCTATAAAATTGCCTGTTCTATCAATAAACCCGCACTGACCGTTAAGCTTAGCAGGCACGGTTCCTTCCCTAAAGGGCCAACTATTGATTTCATACTGTGGTACAATCACTAACCTGCCTTCCCTGTCTATAAAACCCTATTTACCCTTCAACTTCACTTGTGCCAAATCATCGCCGACAAATTCCCTTATGTCGTCATATTGCGGTGTAACTACCATCTTCCCCGTAATGTCGATAAGACCCGCTTTCCCACCTGTTTTAACTATTGCCAGATTATTTTTCTCAAAAGTTAGTTCATAATCATACTGTGGTGGAATGACCCACTTACCGGTTGTTATCAGCATTGCCCCGAACTTTCTGCCATCAGGCAAGCCTTCGTTGTAGGATATAACATCGCGATAATCATAGTCAGGTTGCGCAGTTACCTGGCTACCCGAGGTAATTACTAAAGCCATAACCGAGTATAAAATAATCCTCTTTACTTGGAATCGCAAATCTACCATCCTCTCATACTCGTGCTTTACCCGCATACGAGCTTGTTTATCTAAAACTACCTATTTGGATATATATTCCATTATAAGAAAAAAATCCTGCCATAAAGTGGTTCCCAATTTGGTATCTTTCAGAAAATTTATTAAGCATAACATCGCCACACATAAATATAAGCATAAACTCGCCAATCTGGCGAGCTTATGCTTATAATCACATATTTTTATAAAAAATCGGGATTTAGATGGTGGAGGTGAGCCTCTCCGGACTCCTGTCCATTCAGCTACTAGTTTATATTGCTCTACCCTTATCTAAAATAAGGGTACGAGTTACCGGCCATATTCAACATCCAGGCTCCTACTACCTATCTCCCGGCAGCCGGGCTGTCGATGCTGTGCAAGAAGCCGGTGGAGTAACTGAGGAAGGTAGCGTGGACTTTATTAATTTAGCGCAGAAGCTAGTCGACGGAGATATTGTTAATGTGCCGGAAAAATAATACAACTTTGGAGTGGTACGATGGAAAATATTTGCTATCAAGAGTTTAAAAGCAACGATTACAAAGAAGCATTTAATCTCTTTGGAATCGCACGTAATGCTCTTTCCATTATTCTTGTCTACTTCAGATATTCTTCCCCACTCCCGAAATATAAGATAATCAAATACATCGGCATAAATTCATTGCATCACTGTTGAAATAATTTCCTCCGCCAATTTCCTGATATATCTTATCATTATCTACTTTAATACGATATTCTTCATACTTCCAAACATTATCCCTATCATATCGTTTGACTGCCTCAAAGCAATATTTTTTAATTTCTTCCAATCTCGCTTTATCTTTTAAGATCACTTCATATTTCTCAGTATGAATGAACACGTAAAAATATCTTCCCCAACTACATAAATACGTACATTCAGGAAATAATTCTTCTATTGGTTCATGAATCTCTTGCCATGCTTTCGCAACTGCAGTTGCTTTCATAATTTCCACTATGTCTTTCAAAATAAATTGAATCCGCATATCTTTAGTAATTCCTTGCAACTTACATTTAATTAACACCTCATAAAATGCCAAAATATATTTATGATTTGGATTTTCAATTCGGTATTGAATTTCAGGGCCAGGATCTTCCATGTAAATATAGAAATTCAAAAATTCAGCGTCATTTCGCGGACGTTCTAGTTTACAATTATAAATAAATTTATTATAAAACTTCTTTACATAGGCAATATAAGCGTTAACAAACTCATAGCGAAAATCCGTTCTACTATACCTAGAAACTGCGAAATCATAGTCGAGGCTTTTCATAACAGAAGGCTCTGGTTCTCCTGTTCTTCTATTATATAAAATTAAAGGGTCTCCAAAATTGATAAACCATTTTTTTATGTTCATCAGAAAACCTCCCTAATTCATGCCACAAAAACCTTTATGCCATAATGATGTTGTGTAGCTGCTAACTTCCTTTGACCATGCCGTGCTCAGCGGTCTTGTCCATAGCAGACTAAAAATGCTCTCTTGCATTGTCACTTATCTCGGTATATAATTCCAACAAATAACTGGTACCGGGGTGAAATAGGAAAGCCACGCTGCGAGTGCCCTGAACAAGTTCTCGCAACGTGGCTACCAATAAACAACATGGTCATACTATCACGTTACGAAATAAAATTCAATTCTAAATCAAATATTTTTTGTTACCAGTAAGGATTTTCCCATCTGCCCTTGTTGCGGTGAACCGCTTTCCGGTTATGACCACATCCTCGCATAGTTCGGCTCGGATGTGGTATCAAGGTTCAGCTTCTTGTGCCGAGAGCCTTTTGCCGCAACTGCCACCGGCTACATACTGAGCTGCCAAACTTCATT
>JBDKSF010000066.1 GCA_039680785.1 Candidatus Cloacimonas sp. | reverse complement strand
AATAGTCATTAACATCGGTAAATATAAAACCCATCAATTGACGGCATTTACCGGAGCCCTGAAAAACCTCTACGGTTTTATCCCCGGAATGTTGAAAAGTGAGCTACACCGGGAAAATCCCGACACCCTAAGTTTTGCCAATATGCTGGTTGCCCTGTATGGAGCCCTGAGCCATAAAATAACTTATAGTATCATAGATGGAATAACGGGAATGGATGGAACCGGTCCCTCCGCTGGCAAAGCAAGAAATTTCGGACTTCTTTTTGGTTCAACTTCTATTCCTGCTTTGGATTATACGGCAGCCAGGATAATGGGTTTTAACCTAAAAGATGTTCCCTATGTTAGTTCTGCTTTGCAATTGGACGGTATTTTGCCTTCGCATATTAAAATTCCTGCCTCGTTTAGAAACTATAAAATACTCGATGCGGATATAAAGAGCGTAAAACTAACCCAGAAGACCCTTCGTTATGTTCCTTCCATTGCGCAAAAAGCATTTCGTAAGGTCTATTATTTTTATCCGGAGGTAAGTGAACGCTGCCGTCGTTGTGGAATTTGTGTAAAAAGCTGTCCCGTAAAAGCCATAACTCTGCCGGACGCTAAACATCCTTATATTCACAAAGAACAGTGCATTAAGTGTTTATGCTGCCATGAGCTGTGCCCATATCAGGCAATAGATATTAAAAAATCATTTTTGGCTAAATTGGGGATGTAATGAAATCTAAAAATAAAAAGCTGAGCCCTGCGCAGCGTTTTGTCTTCTGGGGAATAATAATCGTGATGGTTGTCTGGATTCTTTTTTTAGCCAGCAACAGTTTTCTAAATACTTGGAAATTAAAGCACCGGGTGGAACAGTTGGAAAAAGAAACGGCAGTTTTGAAGGCGCAGAATGATAGTTTAGAACAAGAAAATAACCGTCTGAAAACAGATCCGGAAGCAGCTGAAAAAGCCGCCAGAGAAAATTTCGGATTCACTAAACCCGATGAAACCGTTTTTCGTTTTGTCCCCGCTAAAGATGATGAACCGACTAAGTAGTCAATCGCACATTTACGATATAGCTCTGTTCACTAATGTGAACCTAAACACAAGAACAAAGCTGAAACAATTGACTAATGACTTGATTACGGCTGATGACGATACTCGCAACCAGATTTTGGAGAAAATAAGCGACATTGTAACTTCCGACTGTGCGGATAACATCGATAATCCTCTTTTCTGCGAATTTACCGGCTTACTCATTCAATTTTTGCTGGACTATTTTCTGCAAATAAAGACCACGCATGAAAGCACATTTTATCATTATCTGAATTTCTTAAGCCAGTTACCCATCACAACTGAATCACCTTATTATGCCTATATTAATAAAATAGCGCAGGAAAATCCGGATACCGAAAAGGATTTTATGCAATCATTTGATCAGCTTCAATTACTCTATTTATTAACCGATAATGGCGATTATCAAAATGCCGAAGAACTGTTAACGCAACTGGAGCCAGTAATTGACAAAAAGCAGATGAGTTTTTGGGTGTTGATTCAGCTTGCTCAGATAGCTATGTTTCGTCATCATAACAAGCCCGCGGAACTGTTAAAAACATATCTGAACTTGATTATTGAGGTCTATAACAGAGATAGCAGTGATAGCTCGATAAATTTTATTATTCGCTGGCTCATTTCCACTTCCTGGCATAAACAGAATATTATCAAAAAGACCCTTTTACTAAGGATTTACGATTACATTTCCGATCAGAAATCGCTAAACACCGCTATGGTGTTATATGAATTATTTACGATGGAAGATCGTTTGGTTCCTTCTGCGGAAAAAATAGATTATCAGCGGTTATTGATTAAGTATCCAGCATCGGTTTTGAATGTGCAACAGCTTCATTCACTCTATTTTTTTGCCGGATATTATAACTGCAGCGTGCTTTCCAATTTCAAGGATTCCATCCAGAACTATCAATATTCCAATTATTTTCTGCATAAAAGCTGGGATAGTTTGCTCAGTTTATCACGCTTTTTGAGAGAAAAGCTCGATCCTGAACATTACTTTTCCGCTATGCCTTTTTGGGAAATTCGCATCCGAGAACTTAGCAATCAGGCATCTTTACAAAACAGCGCTTATGTGGAAAGTTTGCAGACCAACTTCTATAAAATAGAAGAACTCTATGAGAAAGTGGAAGAATTATCGCTAACGGACAGCTTAACCGGTTTGCGCAACAGAAGATATTTGGAAGGAAACCTGCTTCAAATGATTGTTTTGGCTGCCAGGCACAATGTTCCCGTATGCTTAAGTATGATTGACATTGATTTTTTTAAGCTGGTGAATGATAATTACGGGCATTTGGCAGGGGACTATGTTTTAAAAGAAATTGCCGCCATCATTAGCTCCGAATTTCGTAAAAGCGATGTTATCATTCGCTACGGAGGAGATGAATTTATCGTTATTCTCTTTGATTTAGATCCCCAACAGAGCTATTCTCTGATGGAAGAATTGCGCCAAAAAATTGAGGCATCGTCTTTTATGTTTCACAATCAGATGATCACCGTTACCATCAGTATTGGCATTGCTTGTGATTTTCACAAAGGAATTCAGCCCACCAATCTTACTAAATGTATTTCTTTTGCCGATCAGGCCTGTTATCTTGCCAAAACCGGCGGACGCAACCGGATAGAAATGTATCGAGCAGATGATGGCTCTATAGAAAATAACTGCTGATAAATCAGCAAGAATTGCTTGACATATATTCATTCTCGGTTATTAGTATTTTTTTGCAAGGAGTGTTAAATGGCTAAAGTAACCGTAAAGAAACTGAATAAGTTTTACGATAACAATGTGCATGCCGTTAAGGATGTTACTTTCACGGCTGAAGACAATGAATTTGTAGTTTTGGTTGGTCCTTCTGGCTGCGGAAAAACCACTATTTTAAGAATGATAGCCGGTTTGGAAGATATTTCTTCGGGAGAAATTTACATTGGCGATGTTTTGGTTAACGATGTTCCCCCCAAAGAAAGAGATATAGCCATGGTCTTTCAAAATTATGCTCTCTACCCGCATATGACTGTTTTTGACAATATGGCTTTTGCACTTAAAATGCGAAAAATGCCCAAAGATGAAATCAAGCAAAAAGTAAACGATTCGGCAAAATTACTGGGCATTGAAAGTATGCTGAAACGGAAACCGGGTCAGCTTTCGGGTGGACAAAGACAGCGCGTTGCCTTGGGAAGAACCATTGTGCGTAATCCAAAGGTCTTTCTTTTTGATGAACCGCTTTCCAATCTGGATGCCAAATTGCGCGTTGCGATGCGTGCCGAGATTGTTAAATTGCATAAATCAATAGGCAATACGATGTTGTATGTTACCCACGATCAAGTGGAAGCAATGACAATGGCAGATAGAATCGTAGTTATGAAAGATGGAGTTATTCAGCAAATTGATGCTCCCCTCAAAATATATAATGACCCGGCTAATATATTTGTAGCCGGTTTTATAGGCAGTCCCGCCATCAATATTACCAATGGCAAAATAATCAGAAATGAAGGCGCTTTGCATTTTGCCAGTGAGGATTATTTGGTAAAACTCACTTCCCGCCAAGAAGAAATTTTAAAGAATTACGAAAATAAAGCCATTATTATGGGTATCCGACCCGAAGACATTTATGATTCACGCTTTGACGCTATGGCGGAATTTCCCCAAAAAATTGTTACTAAAGTGGATTTTGTAGAGCCCTTAGGCAATGAATATCATGTTGTCTTAACTACTGCGCACAATGAATATACAGCTCGTTTTGATCCCAAGGAATTACCTCAAATGGGCCAAGAATTGAAAATAACCTTTGATATGGTTAAAGCTCATTTCTTTGATCCCGAAAGCGAAGGCAATCTATACTAAAATTATAAGCGATTTTGTAACGAAGTTGTTGGCTGCTATGATGTTTAAAGGGGAGGGTTACTTTCGGAATGCTATCCTCTGCTTTTTATTATTTGTATTCGTTAGTCCTTTCCTTGCCGCGATAACAATGGATAATTCAGCATCCGCCAATGCTTTATCCGGAATAACCATTTTATCAACATCTCCGGCTGATTATCTTATTTCACCTCTCATTGGAACCACCGGAATTTGCCTCAGTTGGCAACAACCTTATGGCATCAATAATCTAAACCTTTATGGTCTGCATAGTGCTTTTCCCATCAGACCCGTTATATTGGCAACCGGAATTGCCTATCTTGATCATCCGGATTATCGTTGGCAGGATGAATATTTGGCATTGAGCGCATCTTTTTCCGGTCTGCGATTGGGAATAACGCAACATTTGATTTATGAAAAGATCGAAGCTGAGTCCTGGCTTACTTGGTATAACGATTTTGCCCTCGCTTACCAGAAAAAAGGGTGGGGAGCGGAAATTCGCGGTAACAATATACAAACGGATGATTTTGCCCTCACTTTTTCGGGTTCCATCCCAGCCAATGAGACAGCTCTTATTTCGCCTGCCTATACTTTTAGAGAAAAGGCAAAGGATAGTTACTGTCTGGCAACTTCCTTTATAATAGCCAAACCTTTGTTACTTCAATGTTCTTGGCAAAATGAACCGGCGCGTTTTGGGCTGGGAATAAAAGTTCAAATTGGAAATGTTAATGTTATGTATGCAGTTAGAACTCATACGGAATTGGGTTTGACGCACATTGTGGACTTGGGTTCTGCCTGGTGAAGGGTTTTGTTGTTATCTTCATTATGCTTTTTTTCTGTTGTTTCAGCTTATTTGCTCAAAGGGAAGAAATTTTGGAACTGGCAACGGAAACTCAAGAAGATAACTGGTTAACACAAATTTATAGTGAACTGGAAAGTGGAAAATATCCTTTTGGTCTTCAGAATAGAACGAAATTCAGCGCTCCAAGCGATAATTTTCTTACCGATTTTCAGCTTCGGCAAAATGATCTGCACTGCAATCTGAACCTATTTAAAGAGGAGGGCTCTGAGGAGCAAATCAATTTCCAGCTGGCATTTATCCCTACATCGAAAAACCGCGCTGAAATATATTTTGGTTCCTTGCGTCCGGCTTTTGGTTTGGGAACCGTGTTTAGAAAAAGTAAAGCAAAAACCCTTTTTACCATTGAAAAACCTGCTCATCCTTCCTCTTTTTCACCTTTTGGAACTGCTCTGACATTCAGAATGAACAACTTATCCACCTTTGTCTTGGCTTCCGGTCAGAAACGAAATGCCTCTTTGAAAGAGGATAAAATAAATGCTTTATCTAAAACGATTCATTCAGAAATGCCCTCCGTGCAAGAAGATATCTATGCCGGCGGCTGTGAATATCGGTTGGAAAAAAGTATGCTTGGCTTTTTGGCTTATGCACAAAATTATAACCGCGATTTTGCCGATTCGCTTTGGAATGCTAAATTGCCTGTTTATACTTTTTCAGCCCAGACGGAATTGGAAAATCTTATATTATCCGCGGAAGGTGCTTTTCTGAACAATGACATTGCTTGCCAAATTAGTTCCAAAATTAGCTATCAGAATGTCTCTCAAGAGCTTATCTATGCCTACCGGCAAGGAAAACAATTGCCTGTTTATTCAGCTAAACCCTACCTTTTAAGCAGTCAGGGAGAAAATCAGGAAATTGATTGGAATGGGGATTTTCAGCCCTTTCCGAACACAAATATTAGCTGGAGCTATGCTCTAATCCGCAAAAATCACTCTCTTAAAAGTCCTAACTGGAATTCTCGCAGTATAATATATCTTTCCTATAAGTTAGCCGACACTGCTATCAATTTGCAATTTACCTCCCTGGATAGAGAAATTGTAAGTGCCATAGATAGCAGCTATATAACTACACTTCCTGTTCATTATCGTTTGCGGGGCTATATTTTGCAGGAATTGAATCAGCATCTAAGCTGTTCTATATTATGCCGTTACAATTATGAAGATAAACTGAACCTGCATAAAAACAGTTTCTATTGGGAAAATGCTTTTCGCTATTCTCGCAACCGCTTTCTGCTTTCTACCGGAGTGAAAAGTTGGCAGACAGTTAATACCCTCGTTTTACCTGAAATGGATGACACAAACCCTTCCGGAACCGTTTTTGCCACAAGTGACGATAATTTGCTCTTTGTCACTCTTCAGCATAAAGGAAAAATTGTTGCCTGGAAAACGGAATTAAGACAATCTTGGCTGAATGGCAATCGCTCTCTCTATTTTTCGGTTGGGATATGACACTTTCTGCTTTATAATAATACTTGTGTGGGAAAAAGATAAACGCTACTCTAAAAAATGATGGGTTTTAGAAACAAGGATTTAAGGATAGAGTTTTTAGAAACAAGGATTTAAGGATTTTAGGATTAAGAGGATTTATTTATAAGCCACCGAAAACACCGAAAATATTTCACGCAGATTTAAGTTCAGAATCAAGGATCTCAGGTTTGGATTTTAAAAAACAAGGATTTAAGGATTTTAGGATTAAGAGGATTTATTTTTATGAATTGTTAATTATCAAGATATTTGTAAAGCCCCTTGTGGGCGACACGATCATAGCGATGGCGGCATAAGCCCCTCGAAAAAAGCAAGACACAATCATCCTCTTTTTTTCACAATCACCAAAATAAAGCCCCCAAGGGCGACACGATCATAGCGATGGCGGCGTAAGCCCCTCGAAAATAGCAAGACACAATCATCCTCTTTTTTTATCCCATCTCCAAAATAAAGCCCCTTGTGGGCGTCACGATCATAGCGATGGTGGCGTAAGCCCCTCGAAAAAAGCAACATACAATAAAAAAGTCCCAGCGGGACGACAGGTACTAACAACGGATTTTAATCCGGTGCAATGAAAATGAATAAAAAAGTCCCAGCAGGACGACAGAAACTAACCAAACTTAAATTAGAAATCCTCTTAATCCTAAAATCCTTAAATCATTGTTGCTAAAAATTCAACCCTAACATCCTTGTTTCTATAATCATATCTGTGGCATCTGTGTAATCTGTAAGAAAATATGTAAAGGAAGAACGATATCCTCGTCGTTCTCCGGACAACCAAATTATAATGTTTCCGCTAAATTATATAACAGCTTGATAGTTTGATTGTTGTGGTTGACGAGGAAGTCAACCTTCCTATATTTATGCGCCGGGTTAAAACCCATCGTTAATACCTGTCGTCCCGATGGGACTCATTTATTTGTTCTACAATGCGCCGGGTTAAAACCCATCGTTAATACCTGTCGTCCCGCTGGGACTAATTTATTTGTTCTACAATGCGCCGGGTTAAAACCCGTCGTTAGTATGTATCGTTCCTAACGGAACTTTATTCTATAATCTTCCTTCTTACCTATTGAAATGATAAGTGTTCCCCAAACAGATTGCAGTGTTCCAAAAAAATAATTCGCTTTATTTTGCAAGACCTTAGCTAAGATATTGCGAGACATAAGTCACCAAATTTGCAAAGCAAAGCCAGCTGAGTTATTAATGGCAACCATTTGTGGCTTACTTTTTCCTGGCAGGATTGTCTTATAACCAAGTAACAATTCCGTAACAATCCAGTAACGAGATTAGAGCAGTGTTACGGAAGTGTTAGAGAAGCGTTAGTTAATCCATTAGGAAACAAGTATTTGGATAACCGAAATCGATAACGGCAACCTATATGGCTAACACATTCAGATATGAAGGGTTATCTTATTTTGGGAAA